>CAJWJL010000001.1:0-107293 GCA_913042135.1 uncultured Chloroflexota bacterium
TGGTGTGGTCTACAGAGGATTATGTCTTTTTAGAGGGGAAAATCCCTAGAACCCCAAGGGTGAAACCAAAGAACCCACTGCGGTCAAAGCAGATCCAACCAAGCTTACCATCCGATCGCTGCTCCACTTCCTCTATGAAGATGCAGGCCTTAACAAGTGGGCACCAAACATGGAAGGCAAGCGCTCCTGGTATGTGATCAGAAAGTACCTCCTACAAGCCGCGCAAAACAAAGTCGCCAGAAAACACCCTCTAGGAGAAGCACTGCTGATTCCAGAGCAGTTTTCTCTGGACCACAAAGATGAAATTGTGGCCAGACGCAGACAGTTCCTATCCAAGCTGAAAAAGCAGGGCAACAAACAGCCAATGGGTATACTCATTGGCGAAGTGAAGACGATCGAAGAAGCGCGGTTTGGATTCAAGATGATCGTCAAGCATATGCCCGATACTCCGGTTTACATGGGAGAGGATGTTTACAAGCGGATAAATAAGGCCTTCTCCACTGAGCTTGCTTTTTTCCATGAAAATGAATCCATTCATTTGCTAACAATCTGTACTTTTCTTCTGAGCGCATCCGGCAGTCCCCAGGTGGATACCATCTCTTTCATGGCCGTGGATCGGAATTGGCTTCCCTTTGAAAACATAGAGGAGCTGGAACTCCTGGAGCGGCTCTGTACAGGGAAGCGTCATTTCATCAAAGGCTTACGCTACAACCTTGGATCGTCTGATGTCATCGCCTCGGTTCTTCTAACCGATACTGGAGGAAAGCCTACGGCTGTTTACCTGGTTCCAGCAGGAGCGACAGAGAGCTATTACGACGAGCTGAACGCGGTTGTTAGTCATAGCGAGTTACCAAGTCAGATCCTTGATGTGAATCAGGAAGATACCCTTAGCGCTGTTTAAGAAGTAGGAATAACAATGAGAACACTCGACCAGAATCAAATAGAAAACATCTTCCAGGAGTTGAGAGACAATATTTCGCCTGAGCATGGTAAGGCAATCATTGGTCTAGATAATGTAAAGCCTTCACACCACGAATTTGAGAGCCTCGAATGGCGGTACCGGTTAGGTGGATACACCGAAGCTCTATGCGCTTGCGACATCCTGAGCAATAGTGTTTATGAGTCTGCAATCGCTGAAATATTCGGCCAAAGGCCAATGGATGGAGCAGACCGTCCTGGGCGAAAACATAAGTACAGCGTGGACATCAAAACGGAACAAAACAAGCAGTTCACGTTCGATGTGCCATCAATGAACCCACTCGATGCTTACTTTCAGCTCACCAAACGTATTGCTTATAAAACGATACCCGGTATCGTCTCTGTATTGGTATACGCTGGCTTTCATACTGATCGAAAACCTGATTCTTCGCCTCTCAGATCCTTTGAGAAGGACGAGCTGGTATTTGTAAGCCTCGTTTAATATATTCAAAGGAACGTGTCATTATGCTCATATTAACTCGGCGAATTGGTGAAACACTCATGATAGGCGACGACGTTTCCGTCACCATATTGGGGGTCAATGGTAACCAGGTACGAATCGGAATCAACGCACCAAAAAACATTGAGGTCCATCGCGAAGAGATATACCTCAGAATTCAGCGCGGTGATGAATATCAACCCTCCGACAATCTTGGCGGTGGTGAAAAAACGGGAAGTATCTCTGACATGGTTTACAGCAAAGGATATGGATTCATTTATTCACCGGGATTCGATGACAATATCTTCTTCCATGCTTCCGGTGTTGAAGATAACTTATTTAACGACCTCCACGAAGGTATGGATGTTTGCTTCTCAGTAGAGCGGGGCAATCGTGGCCTAGTCGCAACCGGAGTTAAGAAGGTATGAGAATTCTAGCTCCAGCGAAGTTTCTGTATTCATTTCTGATTGTTCTGTTCGCTTTAGTATCGCCGTATTCATTTGCTGAAAGCTTCATGGCGAAGGTTGTCGGTGTCTCCGATGGAGATACGGTAAATGTTTTGACAGATAAGCCGTGCAATTCCGGAAAAAACTGTAAAAGCGGCAAGATCCAGTATCGTGTTCGGTTGGCAGAAATTGATACGCCTGAGAAGAAGCAACCTTATGGCAGCCGTTCCAAACAGGCCTTATCGGATCTTGTGTTCGGACGCCTGGTAAAAGTCGATACTGTTGACACTGACAGGTATGGCCGCCTGGTAGCAAACCTTTATGTTGACGGGAAGTGGGTTAACGCCGAGCTTGTTAAATCTGGCAGCGCCTGGGTGTATCGACAGTATGCAAAGTCCCCCGTGCTATTTGAGCTCGAAAAGGATGCGCGGAACAACAAGCGCGGTCTTTGGAGCCTACCTGAAGCAGATCGAGTTCCACCCTGGGAATGGCGTAAGGCAAAGAGATAGCCTCCAATCAAATGCCTTTCACCTTATACATAAAATCCCTCAATGCCTCTTCCCTTACCTCATCAGTTCTTTTCTTATGATGAGTGTATTTAGAGGCTATCCAGCCGGAGTTAAAAGCATATTCCAACTGAATGAGAATACGCCTCCATGTTGATGGTCTTAGTCGTAGCTTGGCCCTTAATAGTGACTGCTGCTCATCAATATTGAGAGCCGTATTACGCGCCCAATCATCATCGTCTTTTTTGTAAGTATCCAGCGTTTCTTCTGGGTCCATCAAATACTCAAGCAACAGATCATAATTGTCTTCATTAAACCCAGAATCTCTTGATAACCTCCTGAGCCTATCCAAAGTCTCCGCCCTAATGGTAATCGTGCTAAGGGTAGTAGTTTTTCGTCTTTTATACTGTCTCCAACGATCATTAAACCTTTTATATCCGGCTTCGTTTAAGATATTTTTTAAAGTAATGAAGGCGTCTTTCTGGGACACATCTTTAAGAGATGGTAATTTTTCCACGGTGTTTAACAAATCTTCAGCTTTGATTCCTCGATTGAGTGAACCGGAAGAAACGTAGGACTCCCATAACTCACTTTCCAACTGACTTTTTAATTTTTTACCCATAAAAAACGTGACTTGTCACAAATGAACGTGAGCTCAATATATTTCAAATTACGCCATAAGTCACACAAAATAAAAATGTGACATTTCACGAAACTAACGATACAACCAGTCGAATTACCAGACATGTTAGTCTGCCTCTTTAGTCTTTATGGGTAGTGAGCCTTTTAGCATCCGTACTACTGAGAAGAGCTCCGGTTTTTAATTTCCTCTCAATAATCTTGCTTGGCAGGGAAGACTTACCATCCAGGTAGCGCATTGCTGTTCTGGTATCTCTCCAACCGATCCACTCTTTCAGTTCAGCGACAGAAGCTCCAGAATCTATAATCCAGTTCGCAACGCCTCGGCGCATACTATGGGTACTATACTCCTCTGGATCAACGCCTCCGGATTCCAAAAGCCCTTTGAAGAGCTTATTGATCGAGTTTGGATGTATATGGGTTTCTGAAACATCTCCCCAACGACTAACTTTTGCAAACAGAGGCACTTCGCTTTCTCTAAAGGATTTTACATCGACACCGCTACACCTTGCTTCAATCCAGTCTCTGATGGCTCGCATAGGACATAGGTTTGGCAGTGAATCCAGTTTCTTTGTTGTTCCTTGGCCATCTCTATCCGTTTTCGACTTTGGAAGAAATAACTCGAAGTATGGGGTATCTCCATCCCAATGAAATTTGATGTCACAAGCACGGATGTTAATGAGTTCGTCGGAGCGCAATCCAAACCAGAACGCCGTTAACAGCATGGCCTTGTCTCTGATAGCTCTCAGCTTCTGGCTATTCTTCTCATCCTTAATGCTTTCCTGAACTTCATCCAGGTGCGAACATACTTTTTCAATGACTCTTAACGGCGCCGGTTTTGCCTGCTTCGGCTTTTTACCAAACTTCCGCCGTATTCCCCGCATTATTTTCCGCACAAGCTCTGAATCATTAGGATTATGCTCAAAGCCGTTTTCTTTGTGCCAGCGACCAATGAGAACCCTGCGCTGTTCCAGAGTTGCAACACTCAGCTTACCAGCGTACATCACGAGGTAGTTTTTCAGGTCTTCATCTGTGCATGGGAGCCGACCGCCAAAGACCTTTGTGAAGTGTTTGACCGCATTCTCCAATGCTCTATTGGTATTGTCGTTCTCGGATGCGTCCAAAATCGTTGCTTCTTTGGCAAGCAGGTCGAGCTCAGCAGACCTTCCCACGAAGGTGGGATCATCATCCCTTCGATCAGTCATCTTCACTGTTCCTTAATGTAGCTGTCTACGATCGACTGGATGCTTTCTGAGTTCATCACTGGAGACTCAGAGTGCGCGACTATCAACTCCAGAGGTGATTCAAGATTAGCTCTATCAATGATCACCAGAATGTGTGACTTCTTAGCTCCCTCTGTAGAGAATGCTCTTTCAGAAAAGCTCTGCCACTCCGTCAAACCAGGCAGGGCTCTCAGTGCTAGCTGCATTGTGTTGAGCTTATGGGTTTCATCAAATGGCATTTCCGGATCGGCTATAACATCCCATGCCAGAACAAAATGTCCCCAATGAACAATCTCTAAAGAACCTGGGGCAGGGATACTATCTTTGCTGCACCCAAAGAGAACTACACCTGACTCTTTGCTGTCGATCAGATAGAAGCAGATTTCTGAATCGATCGAGGAAACATCGCCATCAATATCCCAACCAGAGGCAGCAATCCTTTTCTTTAGGGCCTCTGCTTGTCGTTTCTTCTGGAGGTGAGCCGTAAAATCAATGACAATACTTTCAGCCATAACTCCTCCTTTAATCGCCTTTGCCAGAAAGAAGCTGCTCATAGAATTCCTGCTGGTTCGCAGTTAGGGCTCTGAAACCCGTAAACTTTCCATCTGCATGGCGTAACTCATCAAATCGTCCCATAGTGTCCTGATATACAATCCGTCGATTGGATAGATCATAGAGCTGAGCCAACGATTCAACCGTATAATCAGCGGCGTTAGTCACTGACGCAAAATCTGGGTCATCATTATCTTTGATGAGAATGAATGTGTCGGTATCCAGGATAACTGAATAGGAAGAGGTCATTCTTTGTTTACCAATAGCCATGTACCTCTCCTAGTGGAAATCCATTGAAACATTCAGCACGCTGAAATCCCACGAGCCATAGTAAGTGCGTGCAGCGAAGAAATGTCTACGCTTTTCCATATCCGAAAAGTGTTTGAGCTGCGGTTGAGGCTCAAAGATATGATCAATGCTTTTCACTTGATCAAGAATCAACAGCCCCATTTGAACAGCTTGAAAAATCACCTGGAACATCTCATCAGCTATTTCCGTAGATTGCCCGAACAGAATCAGATCTGGCGAACCAATATTTTTCATTCCGACCGTGTAGCTGTAGCCTTTCTCGTGCATAACATACAGGCCGTTCTTCAACAGTGCGCGGTGTATCACTTGGTTATGGCTTTGAATGCCATTCTCAAAAATCTTCAATTCCATGTTACCTCCGAAACGGGACGACAGGGCTTGAATTAAAATAGCTCGGGTTGGCTACTTCATCCCTCGCGATCACAGACTGCGCATATTGCTTAATAAGCTCAGCTTCTAGGATTGGCTCCTGGCTAACTAAGCCAAAAGGGCGGAGAGTGCATTCATTCGTATGACGGTTCCGGTAGAGCAGGATAATGAAATGCCGGTGGCCATCTTTTTCGTTGGCGCACAGTGTTTGATAGCTGGTTGTATTGACCATATAGATACCAATCAGCACGCCCAGCTCTTCAACCCGCTTCCGGATTCCTCCACCAGAGGCGTTCACATACCGCTTGAACTGTTGATCAACGGCACCACAAACCGCCTCAATTGGCTCCTTTATCTGTTTGAGCCTAACTAGATCCTGTTCAGTAAAACCTGCCAATGCGATTTGCTCGCTGTCGAAGGGGTCATATACATACGCATTTACCGCTATATCTGAGTTCGCGTGAAAGCCCTCCATATTCCAGGACTTGCTGCTCAACATTTTCTTGAGCTTCTTTTTGGCCTTATGCGCCTGAATGTCATCCATAGTTATCTCCAATTACTGGGTTCTCTATCCAACGTACACCAGGTCTTCTAACCAGCAACCCCAATCAAAACCGTAGGTTTTCGTCCAGATGCCTCCGCAGGCCTTCACCTGACCGATATTTTGAAAGCGGCCAAAAATCGTGATTTTTCAAAATTGGCGAACCTTACCTCCCTATCCTATCCCAAATTTCAATCTAAGGCTAGATAATGTTCTATTATCACGCCTTATATATTCCATATCAACGGCTGGTTTTCGCCATGTTTCTTTATATGTTTCTTGTCACATGAAATATACTAAGCTATTATACTGGAAGACTGAGACTGCATCCCCCGAGGAGAGACAAATGGCTAGACCGCCAGTTATTGGATACGAGGACGTCGAAGAAGCTGTGCGAATGCTTCAGGACAAGGGAAAGCCAATCAACCCTTACCAGGTAAGATCGGTACTTGGGAAAGGCTCCGAGGCCAAAATCCTTTATTATCTGAAAGGTATGGGGCTGGACATCGAATACCAGGACGAAGATCCGCTGACAAAGCGAATCGTTAACTTGGTGCGCCCGGTGGTAGTCGAGTTGAATGAGCAGTACGAAGAACAGATCCGAAAGGAAAAAGCTGGCCTGATTGAAGAGCTGTCCTCTGAAAGAGAACGAGTTAAGTCATATCGAGACCAATTGGCCGATATGAGCGCCAAGCTGAAAGATGAGACCAGTCGCGCAGACTCCAGTTTAAAAAAAATCGAACAGCTTCAAACTGAACTTAACGCTGAGCGCAAGGCTTTGGCAGAGCAGAAGCAACGCACATTGTCACTGGAAGAAAAACTAGATAGCACGAATACCTCATTGAAAGATACCAGGCTACACCTGGAGTCCACTAAGGCTGAGCACAAGGAGTTAGTGGTTCTGCTCAAAGATGAACACGCTCGAACCCTCCAGGGCTACAAGGAAGCGCTTGAGCAATCCAATCGATCCGCAGACCGAATGAAGGCCCAATTGGAAGAGACAACCACAGTCGTAAGTAAACAGGGATTGGAACTTACGGCCCTTAAAGAACGTCTCGCCGAAGCAAGCCAAAGAGAGCAATCCTTCATTGTCCAGATAGAACAAAAGGATCGTCTAATCTCTGAGCATTCATCAAAGTTAGAAAATTTATCCTCAGAACTCGAAAAGCTTTCAACAGAGATACAGGGACACCTCAAAACGATAGCCACGTTGCGTGAGTCTGACGAGGAAAATATAAAGCTGAAATCTGAGAACGCTGCGCTCGTAAAAGCAAACGACAAGCTCTCTACCGAGCTTGATGTGCTAAAAGTGGTAATCGACAAGCTTTCACCCAGGCAGGAGGATAAGGACAAGAAGCCGGGATAAGGAGCCAATACAATTAAATTAAACGTCTATCCACTCTGGCGAAGACACGACTCCATTTGACATCACTGCCAGCCAAGGTTGAGCAATTGCCTTTCCTGGCTCTGAATGTCGATCAACCTCATGCCCATATAATGCATCGTAACCAAGGCGCTTAGCTGAGACGCATATCAACTCAATTAATCCTCTGGCGCTGTTATGTCCTACAACAGAATAAGCTGTATCGAATGGTAGCCCAGTATGGGCTGCCAAATCAGAAGCCATCTTATCTAAATGTGCAGACATAGCTGGATCGTTGTACGCGACCCTCAATACATTTCCTGTCAACCATCCTTCATGCCAGTAGTCATGATTCACATTAAGTGTCCTTGATGCCATCGGATTGCGCATTACCTCTCGACGCAAATGCTCAGAGGCTGCGTAATTAGCAATTGTATCTAATAGCCTGGCATTGGATGATAGAGATACCCTGGCCAATCTGGTTCCAGCTTCCTTTGCGAAGTCACGATTGATAGTAAAAAAGATGGCGGTATGCTGTACGAGTAAATCTTCACCTGGTTTCCTGGGAGGGGGAAGTTTCCAAGTACTAAAGCTCTGGTCGGTTCCGTGGTACCAACATGGTTTATCCAAAGCGTCCGATAATTCAGATGAAATTACGGCCTTGTCCTTCGTGAGTTGATTCAAACAACACTTTTTGTATTTCTTGCCACTTCCACAAGGGCATGGTTCGTTTCTATTACTCCCCAAGTCTACCTCTCAAATTAACTCACTGATCTTAATGAAATTGACCGAATCATATTTCTAATATCAGCAGATGTTATCCCCTTGCTCATTACCTTGTCTGCCATAGACAGCATTTCACGCTTTACTGTCTCGGGGATGTTCGCGTCAGCAGTTATCACAATCTTGGTAGCCTCTTTGCATTCGTGTTCATTGTCGCGAAGAAAACGAAGGAACTGCAATCCATCCATACCAGGCATATGGTAGTCGATCAAAAGCAGGTCGAATTCAAAATCCTCGACATGCCTTATCGCATCGGATGAGCTTGAGCAAAAGGTGACTTGAACATCTTTTCTCCGAAGAAACTCCGGTGATAGAAGTTCTTCCATTTGGCTAAGATACTGTGCGTCGTTGTCAATCACTAATACTTTTAATCCATCTTCGACAATGTTATGCACATAGGATGAACTGAACCCTAAACCGTTACCTACGGACACTACTTCACTTCTACTCTCGATGGCAGTTTCGTTCTCGATGGCGATTAGTTCAGATTTACAATCGGCAGGAATGCGAATGGATACTTTAGTTCCAAAGTCTTTCTTACTTTCAATCTCAATTGTTCCACCAAGGAAATCTGCGAATTTGTGCATCGTGGCCATTCCGATACCCCAACCATCTCGTTTGCGCTTGATGTGATTCTGCAATTGATTTGGTCGAGCTGTTAAGACCTCAATGTCTTTCTCTGTCAACCCAACACCACTATCATGAACAGTAACGAGAAGGGCTTTATCTTCTACCTTGTACGATACTTTAACGAATCCCCTATTGGTATATTTCACCGCATTATCAATAGCATTTGAGATGATGATCGATACCAGGTCATAATCAATGTAAACTTGATCACGCATGTCTCCCACAGCAAAGCAATTCCAAGATACTGCCTGCTTTGCTTTACACTTGACTGAAAACTGTTTATCGAGATCAGAGAATAGTTTTCTGACATCTACCCAATCATCATTTCTGGTTAGCGATCCGTTTTCGAGTGCGGATAAACAAAGTATTGAAGTAATGTGCCGATCAAGGGCATCAATATCAGAGAAACATTTTTTAAGCGTAGACAAAACATCAGCATGACGCTTTTCAGAGTTGTGATGGATTGCTATATCAAGAAACGTCTTAATACTTCCGATTGGAGTTCTGAGTTCGTGAGCAGCGATCTGCAATATGTTGTGCTTTAATTCGTAAATCTGTTCTTGATGTTCAATATCACTCCAATTTTTTTCCAACTCTTTAGAAATCGTATTGAAGGATTCAGCAAAATGTGAGATTTCCCTAATTGTAGAATCTTCTGATAATCGTATTCCTCTTTCACCTCCGGCCAGTCGATTAGCTGAGACTACCATGTTAGAGAAATTCCTGGTGATGGAGCGGAGAACGACAAAAAAGATAACGACGGTTATGACGCCAAATAAAAATGAAAACAGAAGGGATTTTAGAATAGGAGAAATCGCTGCATTGGCACCGAAAACATCAGTGTACGAAATTAATAATGTACCCACATGCTTCCGGTCAGGAGGGTCGCTATCTTCATTCAAAATATCATTTTCGATTACCGACTTAGTTATTGATGACGCTGAGTAGATCGGTAATTCTTTTGAACTAAGATCAGAAACCTCTACACCATTATATCCATCGCTTTTTACAAAACCGATAATGTTATTATTCGGATCAAGAACAGTAATACTGTAGATAAAGCTGTAATCTTTCAGATCATCAAGAGTAGCGTCAATGATTTCTTTGTTACCCGCTTCAATTGCATAGGCAAGGATATTTGTTGAATGGAGCTCGGTAATGCCCTTGATGTTTTTAAGCTCTAAGTCAACAAGCTTTTCATTTTGATGGTGTATGGTAAAAATGATCGGCGCGTAAATGACGATCGAAATTAGTACCACTGATGCACAAAGTAATGTCTTATAGGAAATCCTTTTCTTACTGCTCATGTATTTCTCCATACTTCATGAGATTTCTCAAATCCAACTGAAACGCCTCTGCTAATTTTAAATTAACAACTACCTTGGCCTTAGTTGGTGTCGAGGTCGTAGTAGACAACTCTCCCGTTTCATAAAATGAGTGAATTCTGTTTACCATTTCCGACAAGACAAGCTCCTTGTCGAAGTAGGCCGCGGCGACGCACCCTACTCCTCCCTCAACTAATCTCGGCGTATACGCGATCGCTGGAATGTTGAGTTGGTAGAGTGAATAGAGCATCGCCTTCAGCGAGTGCGGATCATAAATTATACTGGACGGTATAACAATGAATGCATCCAGATTGTTGTCCTCTACGAATCGAGCAATGAGCTGGGCCGGATTCTCAGCCTCATTCAACTCCTTCTGTACCAAGGAAAAACCACCAATTTTATCAGGCAAATCCCGCCCAAATAGGTAGTCTGTCTCACTATCAACAAAAACTCCGATACGAGGCTCTCGCCCAGGATACATTTGCTTGATCAGCTTGACGTGTATTGCCGGATTGATGTCGCTGAATACCGCCGACCTTAGAGGGCCTGCACGGTATTCTGATCTTGGAATGAAACCACTTAGTACGGGAAGGTATCTGAAGCGCTTATCATGGTTGACTGCATGGGTAGCTTCATTGCCAATAGTGACTACTAATTCATAGTCATCGAGTGATGGCGGTAAATCAGTATACAGCCTCAACTGCCCTGCACTTCCAGGTGCAGCCTGGATTATGGAATGAGCAAGACTGGCATATTGCTCAGAATATTCGGGGACAACAACCATGACTTCTGCACAAGCCAGTCTTGCGAGAGCATTTAGAGCGCAACCAAACAGAAGTCCGCCGATATTCCCTTGTGGAAACCGGCGCATATCATTTTTTCTTTTTATTCAGAAGTTCGGACAACTCTGCCTTGATTGCCATACGCAAATAATCAGATGGGCAGTCCGTTTTAAATGGGTCAGAGTAGTCTTGTGCGAATTGGGCAACTTTGTCCTTCAGCCTAACGAGATCTTTACTGGACAACGATTTAAAATGTTCGCCTGTCTCTTCTGTAACAAGCGACATGATAACAAACTGTAGTTTTTCCTCGTTGTCTTTAGCTTCCTGCTGGAGATCTGTAATTGACGGAGCCGGTTCGCCAGATTCGTTGACGAATGGATAAAAACCTCCAACTTTCCACCAGGTCTTTATCTGAGAGATGTCGTGACGAAATTTGTACTCAAACTGAAGCGCTTGGATAGCAGCATCAATCTTCCGCATCGGCGGAGAGTGCTCCTGAAACCACGACCGAACGGTTGTGTATTTCAGATCAGCAAAAACGCCTGGGGATTTTTCAGCAAGATAATTCTGGAATTCGGCGACCCTACCCCTTCCTTGTTTGAAGCCTATTTGATCCAGAATGTGATTAAGTCTCTCGCCTGGTAGTTCAAAGGCTTCAAGTTCAGTGTTTCGGTTAGTGTTCATTGTTCGCGCTATCACCTTTTTGGGGTGAGTCTCCTATCATTGCAGCATGGACAGCCACAAATAGGGGCTCAGGCGACGAAAATCCTATTTACGGCACAATTTATTGTAGTTGTTGCCTCTTTTCGGGGCCAAAGTGCAATAAAAATCATAGAATCAAATATACTCATTTTGATAGCGCAAGTCCATGATGGACATCCAAAACGGCCCGATCTATGGCTATCCTTCCTTGGGGTCCGTCAAAGGTGAATAGTCATTGCCTTGTTTGCACTGAAGTTTGCTAAAGAGGGAAAGCATTCCCTATTGAGAAGGTATACCCTCAACTCAGATTGGGATCGTTGCCCTTCAACTGACATCCTGACAATGTTTTGGCCATTTGAGCCTCGCTGATGAATGTCAAGTGATTCCAGTTCTTTCTGGAGTAAGGTATAGACTTTCTTGTCCCCTGCCCTTTTCTCGTATAAGCGTTTCTTCAGTGAATTTTTGTCCAGATACAGGTTGAAAATCGCCGGTGTAACCAAAGCAACGTGGTTTTCTAGGATATGTACCGGAGCCTTTGATTCATTCACTCGAATGTTCCGGCGCGAGATGCCCTTCAACAACCAGGCAACGAAGTCGTTTTGCACAAGAAGGTCCTCTTGCACTTTTCTGGAGTGCTTCCACAAGTTCCTAGCTTCACTGGAGCTAACGCCGGTATTAGCATGGACATAGCTTTGTGCAACTTCCGGGATCTGTGCTTTTGTTTGCTTAGCAGTAAGGTTTGACTGAGACTTCGTTGTTGGCACCTTGACTTCAAGTTGTCTCTGCTTGTCCTGTAAGACTTCGCGTTCGGCCTTAGCTACAGGAAGTTCCTTTGGGGGCTGTATGTGCGGCTTATCAAGGTCAATCTTTTGATTGAGTACTTCTGTGTTCTCATTCTCAAGAGGCTGCTGTGTTTGAGAGAAATTGTCAGATTCCTCCGGATCGCTTTCAATAACATTCCCAGCCTTATCGACCGGAAGCACTTCGCCATCAAAGGTATCTGGATTACTTGTTGGCCAGATGATTTCGTTCTTAAATCTCAAGAAGGTTAGTTTCTGTTGCCAGTTCTTAGCAAAGTCGTTTATCTCTGCGGTCCAGACACTCTCCCCTTCAGAGTTCGGTATCAGCAATTCATGCTCCCTCAACACTTCAAATAAGCGCACAATGTTTTTGGGGATACCTTTGTGGCCTTCGTTTAGTAACTGGACTCTAACCGCCTCCATTGTTGCTTTTGATACCACCCATGTATCAGTTTCAGTTACCCATATGGCTGCACCTGGCTTATTGCGTTTGAGATCTCCGTCATTGATTAGCTTCCTTAGAGAAACTATCAATTTTTCATGTAGTGGTACGGCATTGGAATGATCCGTTCTTATGCCGGTATCAGCTCCAAGATTCTTAGCTACGCTTGCACTATCAGCAGTTCTTACGATTTCTGCGATGGCCTGTCCACCAAAGGTTGAGTGGGTCACTGTGCTAAAGAGTTGAGCAAGCAGTTCTGTGTCCTCAAAAACCCACTGGGCAGCTTTCCTGGTCAGCAGCCTTGGCAAAAGTGACATTGCAGCTTTTTCATGAAGCGATTTCGCTATCTTGGTGTTACTAGCTCGCTTTTTGTATCGGTAACTGTACTCTGCTTCAACTGGAATGTTTCCATACCAGGGATGCCAATGTTGGAATTCCCCTCCCCTTTCCCTATAAACAACCTCAATATCCGTTACGATCTTGCCTATATCATGCGCGAGAATCGCAATGAAAGCTCCAAACCTCCAGCGATCAGATGCTGAAGCAATATGTTCAGGTTCTGAATTCGGAGGTAAGACATATCCTTGAGCGATTCTGATGCCTGCATGGAGCGCTTCCAGAGTGTGGTCAATCAAGCCTCCAGCTTTTGAATGATGGTGGATTTCAGAGGCGGGAACCTCCTGAACTAACTCAGCGAATTGTTCTATCGCATAGAGGTAGTGATTAGCCCATACCTCTTCAGTGATGCTGAAGAGTCGTTTGATCTTTCTTATCAGGGCTTGACGCTCAGAAGTATTCAAAAGGTCCTTCCCGGATCTCGCAATCGAATACTTGGGTAGTGTCTGAACAACTTCGTTTTGATCCGGTTTACGTCTAAAAAATGTAGTTAACATGGGCATACCTCCGCAACGATAGGATGCCCTAGTCTAAAACAGCAAAGGAGGGAAAAAGGGTCAGTGGAGCCTGACCTAAAAAGCATCGTAGCGATAGGTCTCGTGTAGGAAAATCAGGAGAATCGGAAACTTTAAACTTCATACTATGGTAAACGGCTGGATATGACACAAGACAAAACAAAGCTGACCGCATTCACTCTCAAGCTGAGTGACGATGATAGACAGACCATGAAGCTCGTTTGCGCCGTAGACAGTGCTTTCAAGTATCAATATCAAATGTTCGATGCTGCTGTGTACTGGGCGATAGAAAACAAAGAAAAGTTAGTCGCTATAGCAAATCCCAAAGATGGTGATAACCGCTCTTACTACGTCAGTGATACTGCTGATCAGATTAAAGTTTTGGAAGAACAGTGGAATTGCAACACCACGAGGGCTCTCTATACAGCGGTGGTGACTTATCTGAAGTTTCGTGAGGCTGGTTTAAGGGTAGATGACAAAATAGCTTCTAAGGCCTCTTAATTAGCTCCTGATGATTTAGCCTTTACGTCTTTGTGAAGGCTTCCTTTCCTTTTTTAAAATAAAATATATTGGCTTTGCGCCTTTCACATTTGGGACCGTAGGTCGGATTAACTATAATAAATACAAAGTATTTATTATCTGTTTAAAAAGAATAAATAACGGATTAATGACGGTTTAAAAACGGTAGGCCCTCGGTAGGGTTTCTCGCTAATTGTCCTGTAATCCTTGATATTACTAGCCTCCATCATTTTTTCGCTATGCCAAACCTTGGTGTTTTACTATGCCAAACCTTACTACTGCTCTATGGGAAACCTAAGTGGTATTCACTGCCAAACCTTGGTATTATTCTACGTCAAACCCTACCCTTCTATTTTTATACATCGGCGTCCACACGATATACACAGCATATCAACACCTTAATCACAGGTTTATGCACATGTAGCTGTTCGCGATCCCCTTTCTCTAGCATAAACCTTAGTACTTTTAGTTCGATTTATAACCAGATATGCCCTTTCTATGCCAAACCTTAGTATTGCTCTATCTCAAACCTTACTAAGGTTTGGCATAGAGTTTGGCTTGTATTGTTGCTTATCTTAGCTAAGTGTTTGTAAAAATTGATGAATTACAGATGAAATTTGTACAAACACATAGAAATTTACCTCATTTGGGCATTTTTTATGCTCTGCCCTACTCTATCCCAAACCTTTGCTTTCATAGCTTCTTATGGATTTGATGCCCAACTCTATCTAAAACCTAAGTAAAAAATGCTGTTCCAGCGTGATTTTTGGACTTTGGGAGGCGCTTTTGGTGAGGTTTGGGGTAGAGAAAGGCCGGTATTCAGCTAGATCCCGGCAAAAACTGAGGTTTGACGTAGAGAAAGGATTTTAAAAGTCGATTTCGTCTTTGATTTCTTGGATACGTGAGACTGGATGCTCTTCAGGCTTCGGATCGTTACCCAGCAGTGCGTTCGCAACCTTGTTGTTGGCAGCTACCTGCTTTGCAAAGGTATTGGATGCATATAGTTCGAACCGCCAATCAACTATTTTTTTGCCTTCTTTTTTAGGGATCATTTCGTAACGTTCGAGCACATCCTCGTTAACCAGGTCATCCATAACGTCTTTAAAAAGTGCCTTGTCCTGGTAGGTATTCTGATATGGGTCCTTCATTGCGCTGATCAGTGTGCTGAGTAAGATCGTATAAGGTTTACCTGGAGAGGCCTGAACCCAGCGGTGACACAACCTTTTGTAGGTTAGTCTGGTGTAGTGGCGTTTAAACTCCAGTGCTTTTGCGTAGTTGTACCGTCTGAAGTTCAAAGTAAGGATCACATCAGTGACCATTGGATGGAAGCAGACGAAGGAACGAGTTTCCTTTTTATTGCCCCTGTCCGCTATGGCCATGATTGGGAAAAATGGCGCTGATAGGTCTATTGAGTTGTCCATACTTTGTATCGAAAGTATGGAACGATTCATTATATGGAGAGCTTCTCGGATCTCAGAATACGAATATGACTTCCCTACCCTCTTGAGCTCTTCATAAATTTCATAAAGCGTGAAGGCAATCCCGACAAACTTTGTGCCAGCGTTTGTACCTGTTGTTGCTTCATAGGCTTCAGCTCTTCGTTCGGTCGCAAGCTTGCGTAGTACGTCTTCTATGATCTCTTCCCTCGCGCCTGGAAAAACAAAGACCCTTTGCTTTGTGCCACCTTTTACACGCTCAATATTTGCCGCTGTGACAGAGATCCGAAGTTCCATGTCTTTGTAGTTGGTTATGCGGGTGAATTCTGTTTCTTCTGCCGAAGCTGAACTCAGGTATTTATTGTGCTTGTCGTATAAGAATTTACCGGCGAGATCGTAGATTTCGAGAGTATTGCTGTAGTTCTTGTCCAGTAGTGGATCAAGCTCGAAAAGATCAAGGTTAAGTTGCTGCGACTTAATCGGCTCCAAATCATTTTT
This sequence comes from uncultured Chloroflexota bacterium, assembly GCA_913042135.1. GTDB lineage: Bacteria > Chloroflexota > Dehalococcoidia > Lucifugimonadales > Lucifugimonadaceae > Lucifugimonas. The sequence goes on from CAJWJL010000001.1 coordinate 16,194, forward strand.
ATTCATATTTTTTATTCCTACCGCAACAAAAGCTTCATACCCAAGATCACATTAGAGCACCAAATACGGCTTATATTAACAGATTGCCCTTAAAAATTAGCATATTCACCAAATAGTGCTTTTTTTTAGTAAAGCGTGAATATAGAATCGGATTATCCACGATACGTGAAAAAAGTCAATTTGAACAGCAAAGGATACCGAAATGACCGATAACGACACCCAAAAAAGCTACCTGCTGGCTTCTCTTAAAAAGATCAGCACAGTGGTAAAACGCGGCGAGACCATCATGAAAGAGATTCCTGGCCTGGTCCGCAAGACACAAAAATCCAAGCATGATCCGGAGTGGCTGGAGGTCGCTCAGGTAGATGAACGTATTCAGAAACGTCGTTACGGTACAACTCAGGCTGCTGAGCTTGCAGGTATCAGTCACTCTCTCCTTTACGCGGCAGAACAAGATGGGCGACTACCAGAACCAGAGTATCGTTTAGATACAGCTAAGAAGGTTCGTTCTGGATACACCATGAATCATATCAATCATATTCGCCAGGTGTTCAATACGGCTCCTCGAAAGCCTGAAGGTGCGTCTGCTGCTGTGGTTGGCATCCTCAATTTGAAAGGTGGAAGTCAGAAGACAACTACCTGTCACTTGTTTTCTCAGTACCTTGCTATGAAGGGGTATCGCGTTCTCTTACTTGATACTGATCCCCAAGGGTCATTGAGTTTCTTCTTTGGGAAGAGACCCGACGATAACGTTCATTATGAAAACACCATCGCACCGTTCTTTCTGGAAGATGACGAAGCGCTGGTAGAGGCCGGACATCCAGAAGGCGCTTCTCGGTCTTTGCATTATGCGATTCAGAAAACCTACTGGGACAACATCGACATTATTCCGAGTTGTTTGCAGAACCTTAATATTGACTTGATGATGCCGAAGGTTATGGATGATGCGAACGTCCCTTTCATCGACCGAATTATGAAATTGCGTAGTGGGTTGGTTGAGGTAGGAAAGGATTACGACTTCATTGTTATTGATGGAACTCCTTCTTTAAACATCAGCACGCTTAATGTGGTGTCTGCATGTGACATGGTTTTTGTGCCCACTCCAGCGGCTATGTTGGACTTTGCATCAACGCTTCAATTCGCAGGTTTGGTGGCTGAAACCATTGAGACATATGACGAAGGAGGAATCTATCCAAACGTCCCTGACATGCGTTTCTTCATTACAAAGTATTCCGGCAGTAGTTATGCTCAGTTCATGGGCCAGATTATTCGTCGTGTGTTTACTGTCGAAAGAGGAGATGTTCTATCTAATGAAGCACATGCCTCTGACGAAATTGGTAAGGCTACAAACTCTACTTACTCAATCTATGAACAGAATCCCGCAGAGTCTGATAATCGTAAGAGACTGAAATCAACTTGCGAGATGTTCGATAAGTTATTTGAAGAAATGCACGATGCAGTTTGGGAAACATGTTACGAAGAGGTTCTGAGAACTTCGCATCTGGATAAAATTGATCAAATTATGGCAAACGCAGATTCAGTGAAAGCGGAACTGGAGGAAGCAAAAGCTAGAGCAGGGGAGGGTATGTAATTATGGCAAATGACAAGTATGGGAATATTGACGAGCTGCTTTCTGGGGCAGGATCGGACGAAAAAGAAGAAAACACTCCGCGTCGAAGCCGGAGACCTTCTCCGGCATTGGGTGTGATGACGGGTGATAAGCGTCCAACAAGCGTTACCGATGGTTTGAAAGCCGATAAGCAGAAAGCGGAAAAAGCACTCGAAGAGGCCCAGCAGAAGTTTGAGATGGAAAAGGCAGATCTTCTGAAAGCACTAGAAGAAGCAAAAAATTCTGGGTCTGAAGGTGCTCCTATTGTGCTCACTATGCCTGTAACTAAGCAGGAAGTGACTTTCGAGCTTCGACGTGTTGATACGTCTCTAATTGATGTTTCTCCTGAGAATGAGCGTATTCAAGAATTCCTGGATGAAATATCTCTCCAGGACATACTGCCATCCATTAAGAAACACGGGCAGCAAAAGCCTGGTACATTGCGCCCGACAAAAGATGGCCGGTTTGAGTTGATTGAAGGTTCTCGACGTTTAGCAGCGGTCAAGTTGGCAAAGCAGGAATACTTGGCACTTGTTGGTGATGTACCAGATGCAGATGTGCGAGAACTCGGCATCATCGAAAACAAGCATCAGGATGTAAGCCCATATGAAAAAGCCAAAGCCTATCAGAAACAGATTGAGCGTGGAGAGTATGAGAATTGGACCCAGTTGGGTGCGGCCAAAGGAATTAGCTCTTCGCACATATCACGTTATCGTGCTTGCGTAGAGCTGGATGAAGTGTTTGTTCGCATCCTTCCGTCGCCATCCGATATGCCTCTCTCTTATGGTGAGACGATTGCGCAGTTGAAGAAGAAAGGTGAACGCGCTCTGATTGGCAAAGCCAACGAATTGCTTGATATGAGAAAAGCTGCCCTTAGTGAAAAGACAGAGCTTCCTGATGTAGAGGAGGTTATCAAGATTCTCAAGAGTGCTGTGAGAACTAAAGTGGAAGAGCCAAAGACGTGGAAGCCTGTTGTATATAAATCGAAAGATGGCAAAACTCTGAAGCATTCCGTCACGAATAAGGGCGCTACCAAATTTGAAATAACTGGTGTGGACGACTCTCAGCTTGAGAAGATCCTGTCCTTCTTGACCACAACTCTTAAGGTTGATGCTTAACCGAGAACGGTAGATTCCCGTGGCGGGAACTTGGATCGATAGGGGCGCATTCCCGTGGCGGGAATAGCGCCCTTTTTGTTTCCTAAGATATTGATAATAAAGGGTTTTTGTAGGTTTTGAGCCAATAAAAACTTTAAAAGATTTAAGTGCATAAGTGATGCTTTGGCTTAAATATTTTAAAGGTCAGCGAACTAGATGTGATCCTCAGCTTTGAATCCAAGGCATCGGGAAATGTGGTCCAGGTCATCCAAGCCGTAGAAGTCTAAGGTCAGTGAACCTGAACGTTTTGCCTGATTAAAGCGAATCTTTATCTGTCGCCCGAGCACCTCTCCCATGATTAGTTCGTATCGTTTAATGTCAGTATCACGGTCTTCGTCCTTACCTTGTGCTAGTGACTCAAACTTGTGGACAGGTATTCTCTTGGTCAGCAAGTTCCTCAACAGATCTTCTCTTTTGCTTGCAGGGAACTTGGCGATAGCACGAACATGGCCCAACGTTATCCGGGTAGGGTTCTTGTGCCATAGGTTTAACTCCGACTCAGACAGAGATGTCCCCGCTCTTTTGAGGTGGGTAACTGTATACACCTTGTCTATACCTAGTGACTGTCTTATCGACTTATTGGAATAGCCTTCTTGGCTAAGTATCGCGACGACGTATGCCTTCTCAGCATCCGTAAGATCGCTTTTACCTTTGTAGTACTCAATAGCTTCATCCGCGTCGATTAGGTAGGGAAGATTGCTCATTGCTTTACCCCTTATTTAGTCATGTGACTAAATTACCATAGTTTACTTCTCCTGTTTAGTCATGTGACTAAATTTTAGTGATCCTTTGGTCTTCTTGCTGCCTCTATTTAGTCATGTGACTAATCTGTTGGGTGGCAGAGCCATCTTTCAACAGTAAGGGTGGATGAATTTGCTGCGCTTTCTATTCCTTTGGGCAATATTAATTGCACAAATAAATAAAATGACACTATTTAGGGCAATTTTTATTGACATAAAACTTGGATCAAAACAGAATGTGCAATATTTATTGAACATTGGGGTTTGGTTAAAGATGAGTGCTACATCTAAGCTCGCTTCGATACTGAGCAGCGAGCAGGGACAGATAAGTTGCTTTGAGATCGAGGTCTTCTACCTCAACCAACGCCGTTCCAAGAATCCAATGCATGACGAAATCAAGGAGTCCATTCGGAGCAAGGGCATTCAAGACCCTCTTCACATCGTATTTCACCCTGTACAGAAGAAGTGGGTTTTGTCCCAGGGGGGACAAACCAGGCTTTTAATTTGCCGGGAGCTTTATGACGAAACCAAGGCTGAGAGCTTTCTTTACCCCCCTGTCTCAAAGCAGAAATTTACGTCCGATCTTGATTTGTGCATCAGTCATCTCGTAGAGAACAACCTTCGTGGTGACAATACCTTTTTGGAGACAGCAAATGCTGTTCTCAACATCAGGAATCTCTTAGCTGAAGGTTCCGAGACAACTCAAGAGCTTTTGGCAAAGGAGATGTCCAGCAGAGGGATGCCAATCCGTCGGCAATCTATCACGGCGATGATGTACCTGGCTGAAGAGTTGGCACCATACATCACGAATCAAGCATTTCTGGATTGTGTAAGTAGGAAGGTGGTTGACGCCATCAGAACTTTACGAAATGACCTAGCGGAGGAGATGCCAAGCGAAAAGTTCGATTCCGCACTGGTTGAGTACGTTAACTCTCAACCCGGCAATTTGTCATTGAAGCAAATCCGAGAGCACTTTCTGAAGAAAGTGGTTGCCCCAACTACTCCAGGTTCTCGGTCAAATAAAGCAATAGCTAAAAGTGTTTCTGATGCGTTTGGTCTTTCTCATGTAGTGTCAGGATCGGAAGAGCTTCCTTCCGGTTTTGTTGTAAGTCTCCCTCAGCATATTGAAAGCCCTCTCCAGGCCGAAGTTTGCTTTTTCCTGGCGAGTCTCTCTGGGGTCTTCGATAGCAGTGTATCCCCCGAGATCTTAGCGGCTATGGGGCTGAAGGATATTGGTTCTGATCCAGCAGACCTTGCCTCTTGCGTAAGAGAGCATCTCAATCTGACAAATGCAGATTTGTCATCTCTTCCTTCCCGCGTCTTCTGCCATGCCAGTGAGGAAGGATTCGAGTCGTTGATTCGGCTGATCGCCGGAGTCAGGACCAGTTTTAACAGTAATAATCAATCTATGGAGAATCAGTGATGGCGTTGAGCACTAAGCTAAAGGACGAGTCATCCAGGTTCATTTCTTCCCTATTGTTGAGTGCATTAGAAGGCTGCCAGCAGGGGGATATGGAACTGGCAGAACGGCTCGGCCTGTCAATTGAGACAATGCAAAAATTAGACAGATTACGAGCCGATCAGATATTCAATATATCCGGCAACTATGTTCGTGACCTGAGTGCCCTGGAAGTATTCCAGATCGACTCAAGCAAAATATCGCGGATTATCGAATTGGCAGCGGAAGAAACTCGGCAGTACGAGATGATCGATGAGTTTTTACGTCGAGGAGCCTGCAAGACGATGATGGCTGAGTTGTTCGGAATGCGTTCGACACAGGTTGCCAGCCGGAAGAAGTTTCTGAATCTGCCAACGGTAAAGGGACGCCTCCCAGTGTCTACCTTGGAAGAGCAACGTCATATCTATGATGCTTGGCTGGATTCAATAAAAATTGCCGACTACCGCGAGCGACTGCTTTATGTAGCCAGGGCAACAAACCTGTCCATGTCAAAGATCTATCGTGAGGTCCAGGAAATTGAGGAAATCACGAACAAATCCACTCAATCAAAAAAAACCAAAATCTGCGCATAAGGAGGCTCTCATGGCTGACAGCAACTCACAAAAAATGGCGGCCATTGGGGCCAAACAGGACATCGAAATTGAGCTCGCCACACGACCAGCACTTCGGTTGTGGCAGGGTAGGGAAAAAACACAAAAGCGTCACGGCATTCTCGGACTTCCTGGGTTTTGCAAGATTGTTCGGGGAATCGAGCAGGCGGTAAGAGAGGATGACCCCTATGCTGATTACCATTACCACCGTATTGAACAAGCAATCGATGACCTCACTTTCGATTTAGATAGTGAGCTGAAGGATATTCAGTCATTTATAGATGAAAACATCCCTCCTGCAATGCGCCTCCCTGACATAGGAAGCAAGAACCCCGTTGTGGTTCCCATCCGGTTTGCTTCTCGTTTGGGCTTTCAGCTTGTGTATCAACTGCTCAAGGTAGACCAAATCGTTCTCAAGGTACTTTTGGCCAACCACATCGGTCTGTTACCAAACAAGGAAAAGTTCGAGACTCTTGCGAGAGTCGAAAAGCGTGTGCGCAGTGTCCTGCATATGGTATTCAGCTATAGACATACTGGGGTTACCAGAGATGATATGGCAGCAAACAATCAAAAGGCCCAAAAGGCTAAAGAGCTGATGGGAGATTTGGAGGTTGGTTATCTTGAAGGTACAACAAGATCTGACAATGCGCCTCCATTGCCAATGAAACGACTCCAAACTATGGGCAAGGCTTTAGAAAAGGGTAAAGCGGAGAATAAATCCAAGGCTGCGGCGAAAGAAGCTAATTCAAGCAGCGAAGATGAACTGGGTGCAGAGCTTGATCGAGTACTAAAGCAGGCCGATGAAGAGATGACCCGCTCTGCTAAGAAGAAAGTGGCCACTGCCTAACAGCGCTTTGTGCTGTCATAGTGAAAAAGGTGCCAAGCGCACCTTTTTTTTGGCGGAGAGATCTTGGCTCAGTACCAGTCTGGAAGTGGATCATGACAGGTAGATAATTGGCACAATAGTAGGCTTACAGGTTGGCTCAATACCAATTTTGCTGCTTGGATCGGGAGTAAGAATTACATGTCGGTTCCTTTAAATATAAATTTAATAATACCTTTTAAGGATAATAAGGCAGGACGCCTGAATCTGTACCGGAAAGAAATTGAAGCATTCAAGGAGATGCTCGGGCAGAGAGTAGAGGAGCTCAAGGAGGAGTTGGTGAGTCTATTTGGAGAGAATTTTGAGCTGACGCTTGCAGCGCGATCGGATGGTAACTCAAGAAAGTATTACTGGCGGTTTAAGTCGAGTAAGCGTGATAGGAAGTACAACAGGCTTCATGCCGATTCTATTGTTGAGTATCTCCGCGTATTTGATGACGAAAGAAAACTTCGATTGAAAGAAACGGAAGAAGAGCTCATCTACATCAATGCGAACCTTAAACTGATCAAGGGTATGTTGGATTCCATAGATCAGGCGGTCGATGAAAAAGCCGAGCTTAGGTCCGCGATCATATGAGCAGGTCATGAGAGGCATATGTCCTTGACCAAGTTGAGATCATCTGCAAAAATTCAACTAATACTTCCTGACAGCTTTCGGGCTTAGCTGCAAAGCATTGCTTTGCTACTCTTCACTTCAGAGCATCCATCAGTGCTTACCCTTCAAAACTACCGCGAATTGGTTTTGAGAAACAATCTGTTTTGTGAGTGCTAATCAGAGTATCTCTTGTCTTGGAGATATTCTGATTAGCGTTCACGACAGTGACTTTAGAATTGCTAATGAACTCGGTTAGCCAGCAAGCAAATCTTGTGATGATGATGACACTATACGAGTGGCTTTTGTGTGGCGCAGCCATGCCGTGCAAGTGCTATAAGCCTGCACGAAATCCTGGGGAACAATGATCCGAACGCCCCATAGAGGATCGTACTTTAACAGGGGTACTCGCTATACCCGAACTGCAATACCAAGCGAGCCTTGGTAAGAATTTGAGAAGCCTGCCATCGCGCAGGCTTTTCTGTTTTTAAAGGGTCATTTAGCGGTGACCCAAAAAAAGTAATTTCAAAGATGTGATCTTGTACTGTACCTCTGCCAAATAATGTTGGAGGTATAGCTCATGAAGAAGACCGCAATTGCTGTAGCTATGTGCTGTTTCAGCACATTGGCATCAGCGGAAAGTAAACCCTTAGACATAGGGGAGTCCAATCGCATTGAAGTAATGCAGACTGGGCGATATACCTATGTGAAAAACATCCCCCCGGTAGATCAGCTCAATCCTCTCAAGGTTGTCATCAAGACTCGGATTCCACAAAGCGTGGAAACAGTTGGCCAAACTGTTGAGTTTCTTCTTGCAAGATCCGGTTACGTGCTCGCGGATAAAACTGTTTTGAGCGAAGAGGCTAAAACACTTCTCAGTCTTCCGTTACCTCAAGTGCATCGTAATATCGGTCCAATGACTCTGGACAAAGCACTCCATACGCTGAGTGGTGATGCATTTGAATTGGTTGTCGATCCAGTACACCGGAAAGTTGCCTACGAGTTGTCAACCAAGTTAGCGAGGAGTGAATGATGTCCAAGTCAAAATTAGGCCAGTCCCTCATGCGCACGATCGACGGTGGAAAATCCAAAGATGAGTCTTTGTCGGATATGCCTGTCGATGATGCATTCGATCAAGCCGAAATGAATGGCAGTGTTTCAGAACTCAATGCGTCAGACGCAGATTCATTTTCAGCCAAGGAACCGCACATTGGCGAAGTGGAAGAGATCCATTCTTCTGGTGAGCAAGAGAAGCCACATAACGTGAAGCCACAAAAAGTAAAAGCACCCAAGCAGAAGAAGACCGGTAGCTTTATTGGTGTGATCGCTCTTCTTGTCTCAGTAAGTGCAGCAGGTATAGCTGGCTACTCAGTGATTAACCAAAAAGCTGGTCAGACGGCAGCCATGAATAGTGTGGACAGCCTGGATGCGGCCATTGGCACCTTAAATAAAAGAACCGACGAGTTGACAGCAGAACTGGCAGGAACTCAGAAGGGCGTTCAGTCTAATTCAGACCGCTTGGTTAGCATTGATGCCATCCGTAAAGACATTCAAGAGCTGCAAGCAACCATCAGTGCAATGCGCGGTGAGTTAAATGGGTTCAAGGGAAGTCTGGAAGACAACAGTGCATCCATTGACTCACACCAAAAACAGATTGATGAGCTGAGTGATCAGATAAAAAAGCTCAACGCTAGGGCAGCGAGTGCGCCAAAGAAAGTTGTTCAGAAAGCACCGGTGAAGAAGGTGAATACTGACCCTAGCCTGATTGAAGGTGCCTACGTTGCTTCCATCGACCTTTGGGGAACACAGCCTTATGTCATGTTGCGTGAGGAAAACGGAAGCTGGGTGCCTTTAACTATGGGTGATTATTACAAGGGCTGGAGACTTGAGGGCGCTATTGGTTCTGAGGCTGTTTTCCAGAATGGCTCAAAAACAAAACGACTGACCATTAAGGAGTAGCACTATGGAACCTGTTGAATGGATAGTTGGCCTTGTCTTGTTAATTGGCGGTTATGAGCTTTGGGGAAAAGAGGAACCTCAAGAGCCAGTCGCCGTGGAGGTAGTCACGGAGCAATCGATTGTATCGGATGAACCTCTTTTTGAGCGGGGCCGCTATTACCGTACTAAAGATGGCTATTACATCAGTAACCTCACTCCAGCTCCTCAAAAGGTGGATGGGTGTGATCGGCCTGTTCTTACTGCGGACCTGACGGCTCCAAGAGGCGATGAAGGTCAGATCCAGGTAACTGAAGTTGACATCGAGTGTGAGGGATAGATGAAAAAGCTCGCATATATCTTATTAGGCTTTTGGGTAGCCACAGGAGCCTACGCAAATAATCAAAACACGCAGGGTAGCAATAGTGCGACTGTGATTTCAGATATGAAGTCCACCCTCGACAAAGAAGCTGCTTCTTCATTAACCGAGAAAGACAGAAGCCTGGCCAAACAATGGATGCTTTCTGAGACCGACTGGGTTAAGTACAAGCAAATCATGAGTGGGCCTCGTGGAATCTGGTCCCCCGGTCTTGATCCAATAACCGCTTTAGGAGTATCTGAGACCGACCCGCAGGAGCGGAAGCGATACGCCGAGCTTTGGATAAAGATGGAAACCAGAAGGGCGGAGTTAGAAATGGCGTTTGAGGTTGAACGTCAGCGTGCGGCCAGCCGCATCCTCGGCAATCAGTTGGCTGTCAACAACACATCCTGGATAAGAGAGTGGGAAGAAAAGCGTGTTGAGGTCAATAAGCAAGTGATTCTTTTCGTTGACTCTGAGTGCAAAGAATCCTGTAAATCGATGTTTGAAGAACTTCATGCATCAGTTGGTGACAACGCTCGACTCGACATTTTCTTCAAGCAAGGTGCGTCTTCCGATGACATAGGCCAGTGGGCCTCGTTTATGAAAATCGCGCCAGAGGTTGTTCGAGCAAGAGCGATTACCCTGAATTTCGATGACGGCAAATCGACAGAACTGGGGATTGATATGAGCACTCTGCCCCAGGTGAGGGTAGTCGATCTCAAGTCCGGAGCAGTAACAGCAACCTACAAGTAGTGGTGGGTTATGAGAATACTCCTGATTTTCTTATTTGGACTTGTATCTGTTTCTGCAATCGCTAACCAAAACAACGTTCCAGATATGTATCGCCTGGTAGCTGAAGAAAATCGGGTACCGGCGAAACTTTTTTATGCTCTCATTCTGAATGAATCCAGATCTCTGACTTCATCAGGTGAGCGATCAAAAGTTCTGCCGTGGCCTTGGACAATCAACCATCGAGGACAGCCTCACTTCTTTCCCAGTAGAGAGAAAGCGTACTTGTTCGCGAAGTCTTTGTTAGACCGAGGGGATAAACAATTCGATGTCGGGCTTGGACAGTTGAATTGGCGATGGCAAGAGCAACGATTTAAAGGTTTATGGGAAGCCTTCGATCCCTACATCAATCTCAATGCAGCCGCGCAACACCTCAGAGAGCAATACGACAGGCCTGAGTGCAATAGCTGGGAGTTGGCCGTTGGATGTTATCACCGTCCTGGTCAGCGAATACAGGACAAAGAGATAGCAAGAAACTATACAAAGAGGGTCATTTCATTATGGGCAAAAATCTAAAAAAATTTTCAACTATAGCCGTCCTCCTCGGGACGGCTTTGGCTTTCAGCCAGACCTTCGCCGCAGAGCAGAAATCATCCCCGCATATGCCTTGGTTTGAGACCGAGGTTATCGAAGATCGCGGAGGTCAACCTATTGACCCTTATCTGCCAAAAAACAACAACACACTGGAGCACATGAAAAAGCTCTACGACGAACGACGTTCAAAGAAGCTGGTTCACTCTCACTTTCCGGTGGTAACCGCCTCTATGTCTGTTGGTCGGGTGACAGAGGATGAGGCCAGAGATGTGAAATATCAGATGGCAACGAGGCCCATGTTCATCATCGGATACGATCCCGTTTCGATTAAATGGCTGTATTCAAACAAAGAGTTGTTGAAGGAGAAGAAAGCTATTGGACTTGTAGTGAATATCCAGACCAAAGAACAGATGGAGGAGCTTCAATCAATTGTTGGTGAAGGTGTATTGATGCAACCAACTCCAGGCGATCGTTTAGCTGAACATTTAAAAATCAGACATTACCCGTTCTACATGGATAATCAGGGAGTGATGCGTTAATGGCAGATCATCCACTAGAGGTTCTACTCAGGCCGCCAGTAGAGCTGTGGTCGGGAACAGTTGCTCTTTCAGCAGGAATTATTTGCGGCACCGCACCTTCAACACTCATGATGACACCGAGTGTGGGGTATACCTCTGCGGCTATCCTTGCTGGACTTGGTTTGTATCGGTTAAACCAAGGCACTCAAATTCTCAAGTATCAGCGTAACCTCAAACGGCTCCCGCGATTTGCGATGTCGTCTTCACAGATACCTTGTTACCGAAATCATCTCTACCTCGGGCAGGGCTTCAAGTGGGGGCAGAAGCATACCCAGCGACTTAAAGACACCTTGTCACCGGCTGCCAAAAGATACCTGGAGCCCTCCAAGATCTACTCTGCAATCAGGAAGTTCGAGAGAGACGTTGAGAACACCAAATTACAGGCGCTCGCGAAACTAACCAGCAAAGATCATGTGCTGAATCCTTTCAGACCGCTTCCACCCATAGGCGGCAATCCCGCCATTCATGCTGTTGAACTCAACGAAGAAGAAGTACTTCTGCCAATGAGCGAAAGGGTAGGGCATACCCTCGTTCTAGGAACGACCCGTGTGGGTAAGACACGTTTAGCAGAGATTTTGATAGAGCAGGATATTCGACGCGGCGATGGTCCGGTCATTGTATTTGATCCTAAATCTGATGCCGGGTTATTAACACGGATGTATATGGCCGCGAAACGTATGGGCAGGGAAGACGACTTTTACGTTTTTCATTTGGGGTTTCCTGATATATCCGCCAGGTACAACGCGGTAGGCAACTTTGCCCGAATTACAGAAGTGGCCAGTCGTATCTCTGGTCAGCTCTCATCCGAAGGCAACAGTGCCGCATTTAAAGAATTCGCTTGGCGGTTCATCAATATCGTTGCTCGTGCCCTTGTGTCCCTGGGCCAGCGTCCGGATTACAACAACATTCTTCGGTACGTTACGGACATCGAACCTCTATTTTGCGAATACCTGGAATGGTGGCTTCCGCGCAATGCGGAGCAGGGTTGGGTAGAAGACATCAATGACATGACTCATGATGCCGAGAAGCAATACAAGTCAAATCCCAGGTTGGCAAAACATGCAAACGCCCGAACTGAAGCATTGCGGAAATACGTTGAACAGATGGGAGTTAGTGATCCCATCGTACTTGGCTTGCTTTCCGCACTGCGTTATGACCGGACCTACTTCGACAAGCTGGTAGCGTCTCTACTGCCACTTCTTGAAAAGCTCACAACCGGAAAGATTGGCAAACTCATCGCACCGGACTATTTCGATGTGAATGATGACCGGCCTATCTTTGACTGGACTCAGATCATCCGGAAGCGTGGCATTGTCTATGTTGGACTCGATGCCATGACAGACACAGAGGTTGCAAGTGCCGTAGGCAATTCCATGTTCTCAGACCTGGTATCAACCTCCGGTATGATCTACAAGCACGGTTTCCAGCACGGGATGTTGGATGGAAAAGCCAACGCTATGCCCAAGATCTGCCTTCACGCAGATGAATTCAATGAATTGATGGGTGATGAGTTTCTACCGATGGTCAACAAATCGGGTGGCTCCGGTATGCAGATCACTGCCTACACCCAGTCCAGGGGGGACATTGAAGCTCGGCTCGGCAATGCAGCTAAGGCACGTCAGGTAGAGGGTAACTTCAACAACCTGATCATGCTTCGCGTGAAAGAAAAGGATACGGCTGAGTTACTTACCAATCAGTTACCTGAAGTGGAAATATCACAAAAAATGACTGTATCGGGTGCGTCGGATTCGTCTGATACGGAGAACAACATCGACTTTACCTCCAGTACTCAAGACCGTATCTCAATGCTCCGCGTGCCCATGCTGGAACCAAGTCATGTGACTGCATTACCAAAAGGGCAGGCGTTTTGCCTTCTTGATGGAGGTCATCTTTGGAAAGTACGTTTTCCGCTTCCGGTTGAGGACGATGAAGAGATGCCCGAGAACTTACAGGCGCTGACCAAGGAAATGGAAAAGAACTATCACACGGCAGAAGCATGGTGGGTATAGCAGATGGCGGAATCTAGTGTAGCCAGGGCAGAGCACCCTGTTGCTAAGAAAGGATTTATCGGAAAGACCTTGGATCTCATATTCAAGGTCATTGGGTTACTTCTCTTTTCGGCTTTAATGTCCATTATCATTGAATGGATCGGTATGGTTTTCTTCTATCCAGAGCAGGGATACACCGGGTATGAACATGCTGAAGAAATGATGAGGAAAGAAATTAGTTATCTGGGAAGCTCTCTCGATGGTGACTCCCTGAATGGTGAGGCTGTCCAGGCCGCGAGTGGGAAGGTTACCGATGTGGTAAATTTCCTTTTCATTGATTCCGGGATAGTGGACATGCTGACTTCTGCAAAAACGCCGGACGCAAATGATGGTAAGTTCGTTCGGTTGGTCAAAGGGCTGATTGCTGAGTATTACAACTACTTTATGGCAGCCATTTACATTCTGATTATGTTCTTAATCCGACTGTCTATCCTGGTCCTATCAATACCGGCGTTTCTCCTGTTTGGATTAGTTGGTGTCTCGGATGGACTGATGCAAAGGGATTTACGGCGTTGGTGTGGTGGCAATGAATCTGGGTACATCTATCACTGGGCCAAACGCTTTGCTATGCCGGTTCTGATTATGGCGTGGGTAATCTATCTGGCCATCCCCAACAGCATACATCCTAACTTCATTATCACGCCTTTTGCTGTCCTGTTCGGACTTGTTTTGATGGTTATGACCAGCAAGTTTAAGAAGTACCTCTAAGCGCAAAGACTTAATATTTACTCCCACAATGGCCGCGACTCAGCGGCCATTTTCTTATCAAAAAAGGGTCATCGAGTAATGACCCAATAAATCAGATTTCCTGCCTGCCCGTTTGTTCTAATTCCTACCATCGCAATTCCACCTGAAATTCAAGTGACTCGATGATGAACAAATTGATAACTCTTCTCCTGGTGAGCTTCGTGAGCCTTCCGCAGGTGTCTATGGCGGATGTATGGGCTGAGCGTGAAGCGCTGGCAAAAATTAAAAATGAATTGGCTGCGCTGGAAGCCTTGGTGATGACCGCCAAGATGCGCAGTAACTTGAACGATCGGACGACGTTCGATTACCAGGTTCTGTTAGATGACCTGAGAAAGATCCAAGCCGGAATTTCTCATCATCTGACGGTGCCGATGGAGCCAGTGGTTCCATCGTCCATCGATGCTCTCAGTAGTGACTATACGGAGCATCAAAAATGAACGCTGCTCAATCTGCTGCATTTGAAGAAGGCACGGGAGATTTCTTTACCGCTGCTGAACTTCTCTGGACTATCCAGGCAATCGGCACAACGGCAGTGTTTCTTTATGTCGCTTGGCTGTGCTACCGCGCATACGACGACTATGGGGCGGAGGTCATTACTGCAAAGGACATGATAATCGTATGGTTTCGTGGTGTCTTTGTGATGATGGTACTCCTTTACCTACTTGTTAACTAACCAACCTTCAAAGTACTTAAAGGAGTTAATCCTATGAAAAACCTGATCGTAACCTGCAAAGACAAGCTGGCCGCAGTGAAAACTACACTGGCCACTATGTTGTTCTTCGCCTTCTCCAGCGCTCACGCTGCTCTACCTGATACTGCTGACCCGACCAACGCGGCCGCTGATGGTGACTATATCGGCCTGTTGAAAGGTTATGCCTTTGACATCGCGATTGTTCTCGGCTTGGTACTTGGCACCATCGCTTTCTTGGCGGTCGCCAAGAACATGGTAGCTGTCTACAACGACATCGGTGCTGGCAAGAAAACCTGGGGTGACATGGGTATGCACGGCGGCATGGGCGTACTGCTTCTGGTATTCGTCGTCTACCTGCTGACTGAGGCAGCCGGGATCATCTTCTAATGAAAGAACCTGGAATGAACGGACGAGAAATCGAGTTCATCCCCGACCGGCTCATCGAAGAGCCGGTCGTCTTTCGGGGACTGACCGATACCGAGGTCGTGATGATTATCGTGGCCGCAATCATTTTCTGGATTCCCGTCTGTGTAATCTTGCTCATTCCATTTGGTTGGGCGTTGTTCGGAGTGGGTATTGGCTTCGGCATGGCCATAGGCACTTTGCTGGTTGTGGGCAAATACCTTCAAGGCCTCAAGCGACGAATGCCTGACGGCTTGCATGTGGTGTACCTGAAAAAGCAAGCGCAGAAGAAATATTCATTTTTCAACTTCGGATACATCGAGACATCACAGAGTTGGGACATCCGACGAGATCAACCCGTTAAGAAAATCAACATGGAGCCCGAGGAGTAGGCTAGATGGCAAGATTAAAGAAAGCGTTAGATGGTCGGGACTCTCACATTCTGACTCTGCGAATCCTTATCGGCATATTGGCAATTGCCTTGTTTTATTCAATTGCTGGATGGAAGGCCGCACCTGAACACATCAAGATTGATATTCCACCGGATCTTCGTTCTGGCTCAACACGCGGTATCCAGGAACGTCACCCTTTTAACGTCTACGCCTTCGGCTATTACATCTTCCAGCAAATGAATAACTGGCCAGTGGAAGGCGTTGAAGATTACAAAAAGCAGATTAATCGCCTTAGCTGTTACATCACACCTCGCTTTAAAGGTGAGCTTGAGCGTGACTACGAACAACGTCTGAAACGACATGAGCTAAACCGTACTCGTGCTCTTCAGGAAATGCCAGACCGTCCCTATACCGACAAGCGAGTGTACGTTGAGTCCGGTGATTCGTGGGTTGCCTTTTACGATGTGAATATCAAAGAGACATTCCGTTCAGAGATCGTGAAAGACATCTTTGTGCGTTACCCCGTTCGCATCGTTCGATGGGATGTTGATCCTGAGTGCAACCTCTGGGGTTTGGCCCTGGACGGCTTCTATAAAAATCCGAAACGTCTTGAAGGTAACCAGCAAGAAAACGAAAACGTTCAGGACACGAGCGGCGAAGTGGCGGGAAGATAACAATGAAAAAACTACTTAATAAAGCAGCATTGATTGTCGCCGTGGTTGGGTTTTATAGCGGCTCGGCTTTAGCGACAGAAATCATTCACTACACCAATCTGCCAGTCACTATCGAACTGCGAAAGGGAGAAGAACGCAGTATTCAGTTTGGTGATCACGTTCAGGTAGGTATTACTAAAGGGCAGCAGATGAAAAAGCTGTTCCGGGTACAGTCGGCGCAGGGGGCGGTGCATTTTCTACCATATGAAGAGTTTGACAAGCAGCGTGTACAAGTTAAGCGGCTGACAGATGGCCGCGTCATTCTTCTCGACCTGATTGCTGGGAAGGAAGATCCGAATGCAAAGCCGTTGGAAGATATTCGGATACTTCTGGAATCTGAAAACGTCGTTCCTGAAGATGAGCGTCAGGTATCAGATTCTCCGATGGACATCCCGGTTATTACACCAGTTGATTTGACTCGGTTTGCGGCACAACGACTATATGGACCAACGAGACTACATCGTGATCGTCCCGGAATCACTGAGACGACTTTGGGAGTAAAGGGAGCGGTTCGTGTCTTTAAGGGTGAGAACAAATACAAGACGTATTCCAAACCGATATTAGCCTACCAGGGTGGTGGTTATTATCTGGCAGCTATTCACATCAAGAACACCTCTGAAGATGAGGTAAAGCTGAACTACCTCGATCTCAATCTGCCGTTTTCTCACGCTACTTTCCAACATCATATGTTGTATCCAAACGGTACGCCGGGTGACAGCACTGTGCTGTACCTGATTTCAGAAAAGCCATTGAAGGAGACGCTTTACCCCTGGACCTACTATCAGGACCTCAAAGCGGAGGCTGAAGAAATCGCGCGACTTGAAGAAAAAGCGGAGGCGGAGAAGAAGCGCAACCGCCATAAACACAAGTAAGGGGCTTCGGTATGAAATCAAATATTGTTATCAAAGCCTTGGCGGTCGTAATCGTCGTCATCCTTTTGGTTGTTGTGATGAAGGGCCGCAAGGAAAAGCAAGTTACCGCACAAGCGCCTGGTCAAGCGACTGAATTGACCGGGTTGTCTGCTATTGAGAGCGGTCCTGCACAACCGGACAACGGCCTCGCTATTGACCCACTTGAAGAGGGGTTTCTTGAAGAAGAGTACGGTGTAGACGTTGATAGTCCAGTTGAGACTATGAGAACGCTTACCAATGAAACTCGTGCGGTTCGCGAAGACTCAGTAAAGCTTCAGGAAGAGAACAAGCGTCTAAAGCAAGAGATCGACAAACTCCTGAAGATGGAGGAAAGCCTTAATAAGCGAATCAATAGCCGGTTTTCTAATGCAGAAAAAGATGCAGCGGAAAAGCAGCGCGAGCTGGAGCACACTCAAGATCTTACTCGTGGCCTGATCAGCAAACTCGAAAAGCGCCTTGAGGAGTTACAGCAGGGAGGCAAAGAAAAGGGCGGCAACACAACTGCGAACGGTTATGACATTGGCAATGCCGGAATTCCAAGTGGTTTGGGATATGACGAAAACGGTATGCAGGTTGATTTTGATCAGGTTGTTTGGACGAATCCGATTGACGCCAATGTGGACCCGCGTGATCCGACAAAGATCAGTCTTCCTGATTTCAGTGCAGCAGCAGAAGAAAATCTTCCAGCGTTAGCTAAAGGACCAACTAAGTCCAAGAAGCAAACCAAAGAAGAGCGGTCTGTCAAAGCTTACACCATTCCAATTAACGGTACCTTGATTGGCTCAGTTTCCATGACGGCCATGCTTGGACGTATTCCGATCAATGGTCAGGTTATCGACCCTTATCCGTTTAAGGTGATGGTGGGTGAGGAAAACCTGTCCTCCAACGGCATCCATATACCAGGTGTTACCGGCATCAAAATGTCGGGCATTGCTAAGGGAGACTGGACCCTTTCTTGTGTGAGTGGGGAGATCACTTCCATGACGTTCACATTCCAGGATGGAACCATTGTGACCTTCCCGGAACCAGGTACAAAAACAACAGATCCGATCGCATGGTTCTCAGATAAGAATGGTATTCCATGCATTACTGGTCAGCGAATTACAAACGCTGCTTCATATCTGACATCTCGGGTAGGGCTTACCGCAGCCGCTTCATATGCAAATGCGGAAGCCGCAAGCCAGTTCACCACACAATCCAATAACAATGGCGGGTTGACCAGTGGGTTAACCGGTGATCCGAAGATTGTTGCCAAAAATACAGCTATTTCAGAAGGCCTTAACGAGGTGACTGATTGGCTGGATGCACGCCAAGAAAATTCCTTTGACGCCATCTATGTACCACCTGGTACCGAGCTGGCTATTCACATTTCAGAGGAATTAAAAATTGACTATGACCCAGAAGGTAGAAAGGTAAATCACTATGCGAATATTAACCGTCGTTCTGACCGTCACCTTGATTAGTATGTTGAGTGCCTGTGCTACCAAGGATTCCATTATTCCGGTACCAGAGCACGACATGAAGGAAGTCTACAACAGACACATGCAGGGCATCGGGGATGGTGAACTGTATGACAAACGTTCGTTGATTCGTCGCCCAATGGTTGAGGGAGATGTGGTCTTGAGCGATTACGTCCGTACTGAGAAGACTCAGCTTGAAGCTCGATTCAAAACGCTTCCCAATCCAACCATGTACATGTTTGTTGCACCACACCTGGCTGCCGATACGCAAGTGCCGATTCCAGGCTATCTCACCGAATTCAAAATGTGGGAGCGGGAGCACTATGCGTTGCCAGGTGAGATCAGCGATATGAAATCCAGCTTTGAGGGAGAGTGAGAATGAGTTTTGCGCAAAAGCTGAAGGAAGTTTTTATTCCGCCAAAAGACGATCAGGAGCCTGTTGCAAATCAGCCTCAGCCAGAAGCCGAGACTGAGGAACAGGTAGAAGGGAAGAAGAAACCTTTGACCTCGATGGACGCTGCTCGCATTTATGGCAGACCTTCGTCGTTTGTGCAGAAACTTCCCTGGTACGAGTTCCAAACAGAATCTCAGACCATCCTACTCGATGACGGCAAATCCGTAGGTGCTGTTTTCGACATAGTGCCGATTGCGACTGAAGGCCGTTCATACAACTGGCTCCAGGATCGTCGTGACATGATTCAAGATGCTCTTCAGGACTGCTTCGAGGAGCTTCCATCTGGGCCGTGGATCATTCAGCAATATACCTATGACGATGACAACATGGAGGAGTATATCGACAAACTCCGTGCTTATCCGAAGGCCTATTGCAAGGATACCAAGTACACCAAAGAGTGGCTGGACATCATGGAGGCGCACTTACGGGGCATCTGTAAGGAGGGCGGTCTGTTCGAGGATAAAGAAGTCCTTGATGCTCCTTGGGGAGGCAAGATCCGCCGCATCAAAATGGTGGTCTATCGCAGACTTCCGCCAAAGTGGAAATCTTATGCTGGCATGACGCCAGAAGAAGAGCTGAATGATGTAATCCAGAAACTGGAAACCGCATTCAGGGATGCTGGTATTTCGCTGATCCGGAATAACGGGAAGATGTTCTACGAGTGGATGTTGGGTTGGTTCAATCCTCGTCCACTTCTGACGAATGGCGATAAGCGTAAATTCCGTGAGTTGGCCAGCTACGTTGATGAAGATGATCTTCCCTACGGCGATGACCTAGCGGAAAGCCTGTTCTTCAATTTGCCGAAGTCAGACGCTGAAAATCAGACATGGACCTTTGATGAGCTGCCCCATCGCTGTATTCGCGTACACAAACTCCGTCGAACCCCAAAGATTGGCCAGATCTCAGGTGAAGTCGGCTCGGTGACACCAGATGGTGCTTCAACCGGCAAAGCCAGTTGCATGATGGACAAAATGCCTCCTGGTACCATTATGGCCACCACGATCATCATTACTCCCCAGGATGAAGTTCAGAATCACATTAATCGTATCCAGGATAAGTCCAAGGGCGAATCTGTAGATGCGACTATGGCACGTAAGGACTGTGATATTGCCAAGAACCTCATGGGCAATAAACACAAGTTGTACCGTGCCATGATGTGTGTGTACATCCGAGGTGAAAACCTGAAGGATTTGCGCAAGAAGTCAAACCAGGTCAGCACAATGTTGCTGACCAATCAGTTAGCGCCAGTACGCGAAGAAGATGAATCTCTGGGTCTGGATGCCTACATATACAACCTGCCGATGGTTTACGAGCCAAAGATGGATCGTAATTACAAAGCCACTCGTCCGGTCTGGTCTCAGCACCTGGCAAATCTTTCATCGGTCTTTGGCCGACATCGCGGTACCGGCAATCCCGGCCAGACCATGTATAACCGTGGCGGCGAACCAATATCATTCGATCCGTTCCATAGTCAGGACCGGAAGAAGAACGCGCATGGTCTGATCCTCGGGCCTACTGGTGCGGGTAAGTCTGCATCGATTACCAATATGGCCTCACAAATCATGGCTTTGCTACGGCCTCGTTTGTACATCATCGAAGCCGGTAACTCCTTTGGACTTCTGGCGGACTATTTCGCTGACAAGGACATGACCGTTAACAAAGTGCAGTTGAAGCCCGGTGCTGGCGTAACGCTGCCGCCGTTCGTTGATGCGGACAAGTTGTTGGATGCAGACGAAGAGGAGCTTCTTGGCTCTCGAATCGTCAGTGACACCTCCATGATCACTGAAGATGACCTCAGAGCTCATATCCCTGAGAAAATTAAAATCGACGATACCTACAAAACCTATAACGAACTGACTGAGCTGGAGCGAAAGCACGTTCGAGATAAGGCCGCTATGGATGTCATCGCCGAGATGATGATGGCAGAAGACAGCGACGGTGACGATGAGGGAGATGAACAGCGGGACATTATGGGTGAGATGGAAATCATAGCCACACTCATGATCACCGGTGGTGAAGAAGAAGAGGCTAAAAAGCTCACCCGTGCAGACCGTCGAATGATTCGGGATGCCATTCTCAATGGTGCAAGAAAAGCGCGGTCGGAAGGTCGCCGTACCATGACTTCAGATGTTGCTGATGGCTTCAGCATGATCAACAAAAATGACAACTACCCTGAGCACAGAAGAATGCGTGCTTTTGAGATGGGTGAATCTCTGCGGATGTTCTGTGATGGCTTTGAGGGTGAAGTGTTCAACACCGATGGAGAAGCTTGGCCTGATACCGATGTGACCATCGTGGACTTGGCTACATTTGCCCGTGAAGGTTACAACGCCCAGCTTGCTATCGCATACACCTCCATCATGATGCGCATTAACAACCTTGCGGAGAAGCATCAACACGATGAGCGTCCTATCGTTATGTTGACGGACGAGGGCCACATCATCACAACGAACCCGCTGTTGGCACCGTTTGTTGTGAAGGTCGTGAAAATGTGGCGTAAGTTGGGGGCCTGGTGGTGGGTAGCCACGCAGAACATGGCGGATTTCCCGAATGCAGCCAAGAAGATGCTCAACATGATTGAGTGGTGGATCTGCTTGGTAATGCCTCAAGACGAGATTGAAGACATCGCCCGCTTCAAGAGTCTCAACGAAGAGCAGAAGCAACTCATGCTCTCTGCGAAGAAGGAACCCAAAAAGTACACCGAGGGGGTGGTTCTTTCGGAAAACATGGAAGCTCTATTCCGGAACGTACCGCCTTCACTTTTCCTCAGTCTTGCAGGGACGGAGAAAGACGAAAAAACAGAACGTGCCAAGTACATGAGGCAGTTTGGTATCACGGAAGTTGAAGCTGCTGAATATGTCGGTCGCATGATTGACTACTACCGTGGTATCGCTGAAAAGCCCGAAGACCCTAAGCCGCGCAAGGCTATGAGCAAGGAAAAAGCGTTAGCCAGAGAAACTCTCGCCCGTCTTGAGCGTGAGAGTGCTGCACTTTCAGAAGAACAAGCAAATTCTGAAGTGTTGAAGGTATTGCAGGAAGATATTGAGGCTGACCAGGAAGAGGGAGTTTCTGTATGACGCCCGTAAGATTTCTTTTTGTACTTCTGGTGCTTGGCTGCCAGTCGGTATTAGCCAATCCAATCAGTAATATCCGTGTATTCCAAACAGATGCTGTTCCTGTTCGAGAAGACCTCAAGCTGCCGCCCAACATGGTGGTTCATGTGTACAACATGGACACCAAAAACAATGCCACGGCCAAGCTCAACGAGATGGTGAAAGCCAAGCTTAGCTCGAATGTTGGGCCTTCAAATTATCGAGACGCCAATCAGCAGGCATTCAGTGAAGTACTTAATGGACCGCACTGGCGTTCGCTTTATGAAGAGATGGAAGAGGGTGGCGAGGCCATCGAGTACGCCATTCGATTCAGAATCAAAAAGCTGCCAGCCATTGTGTTTAACGACAAGTCAGTGGTCTACGGCGTTACCTCCTTACAAGAGGCGATCAGAATCTTCAACAACAAAGGGGGTGATAGATGAAGAAACTACTGTTTGTCGTCATCGCGCTCTGTTTATCCGGCATGGCAGGTCAAGCATTCGCGTATCCGGATACATGGACGCAGTTTGACCCGAATGACCTTGATGCAGCTCGTGACCAGACTATGGGGAATACCCAGCAAATGCTGGAGGAGCGGGGGAGCGTTGAGTGTATTGCATGTCATGGTGAGACGAACGATCAATATGATGGAGTAATGAATACCCTGGAGATCAGTGAGGCTACCATGTCAGCGGCACTGTCCTGTATGAACTGGGAGCTTCGCGGAATATGCGTTTGGATGACTTGTCTGGTTCCACCGGTATGCTCATTCAGTACCTCATTAAAGGTGAAGAACCATGTACCTGATCTGGTTATTCAGTCCTATGACCGGGCCAATGGCGAACCTTGGACGGAATCGCAGGATATTAACCAGGTTTCTCAGGGGGATGCCGATTCCTCATGGGTAACAACCATCATCTCCTGGATTGAGGATTATAACGTTGATGATGTTGGTATCCGTGGTGGGGTGAGTACAGAGGCGAAGAAAGACCAGCACGCCAACCTCTACTTCAAGCTGGTGGATGCCTACGGTAACCCGTCGCTGATTGCGTATAACGCTTTAGCTCAAACCACATTTGGCCTTGTCTGTGCCGGACAGACGTTTCCGTTTTTCCCGTATTTCATATCCAACCTGGATTCCATTGCATGGCGTTGGGACGTGCCGGAGATGTTCTACCCGCAGTCATGGTTACCGCTGGTCAACACCTGGGATCTTGGTTCAGTGACCAACAACTATGGTGCAATTTACCCGCGCCACGGTTTTATGACGGCTCAAGACCCCTTGAAGGCAGGAGTGCTGTCCGCGTTCCGTGCGGCACATTTCATTACTCGCTCTGGTGAGCCTCATCTTTATTACACCATTGATAAAGCCGACCAGGACGGGTACTGGCCATCCGATCCATTGGACAAGGACAGAGAAGACACGGGTATTTGGCAGATGCTTTATCCTCGTACCGACAGTTCCTGCCAGCGTTTCCCGTATGGCGGTAATCCTTCGAGTAATCGGCGTTCTACTGATGGCAGCTATATCTGGAATTTCTGGAAGTCTTACAAGTGCTGTACGCGGCAAGGCCAGCAACTGATTTTTCATACGGGTTAATGAAGGGGAACAACGACAATGCAAATCAGATTATATAAAGGTCTGGCAGTCATGCTGTGCGCTGCGCTCTCGGGTGTAGCAACCGCAGACAGCCTCGAACACTCGCCACGTCTGAAGGGTGCCATCGATTACGAAATTGGTGGTGGTTACATTTCAGATGCACCTACTCGAATCCATACCGTGCCCATCCTGGAGTTAGGGATTGGCTGGGACCTGAATATGGAGTGTGGTGAGTTCGATCCGCGCATTTCGGTGAGTAACCAGCTTAACGGTATTACCGAGGGCTTCCGGAACATGATGGATAACATCATTCAGTCTGCAACCGGTGCAGTAGCGAGTTTGCCAGCTCTGGCAATTCAGCGTGCCAATCCCGGTCTGTATGACATGCTTCAGCAGGGTATTTTGCAGGGCAAGATGGATTTTGAGTGGGCAGAAACCTCCTGTGAGGAGATGTCTCGGGTATTGATGGGAGAGCAATCCTTCCCGTTTGAGAAGTACAAGCTATCCATTAAGACGAATAACTGGGCTGAGGAAATCAATGCTTCTGGTGGGGATGCGATTCGTGCCAAGGAAGCGCTTGATGATACCAACCACGGTAATGCCGGTGCAGAGTGGGCTTGCGGTACCAATAAAGGGGGAACTGGCCAGCAACCTATTCGTGCTCTGACGGACGTGGTTCAGGTCGGCTACAACATCATGTTTGATCGGGCAAACAGTTGTGCCACTTCCACCGTAGGACCTGCTGACGGTCAGGGTACTCCTCTCTGGGAATACTGGAACGGGCCGGTCGCTGCCTCGAACTGGTCAACACGAGTTCTTGGTGACATCGAGATGAGAACCTGTGATGGCTGTAAGAAGATGCGCGGTACGCCGGGCAAAGGGTTGACCTACATGCACAGGGATATGACCGATGACCTCATTGAGGATCTGGAAGACCTGGTTACCGGTGCAACTCAGTTGACCTGGCAGAACTTAAATCGTGTTTCAGCTCCTCCTGGGGTAATCGTTAATGACGCTATCATCATGGCCATTCGCAAACGAGATGCACTAGGGCAGGGCGAAATGATCCGCAAGCTGGCGGGTGAGATTGCCTACGCTCGTCTGGTAGAGCAAGGACGTTTGTTAACTCAATTGCTCAGAACTGGCGTCAAGGAGCCAAACGTCGCGGCGTTTGAACCGGCAAAGATTGTTGTGAACGATGCGATTGATCAGTTGCAGGTTGAACTGGACCAATTGGACCTTGAAATCAAAACCCGACAAGCCATTGCTCAGAACACCATTCTCCGAATCCTGGGACAGGAAGAGAAGAACGTTCAGAACACACGCAAAGTTGATCGCGGCAAGGCTTCAGGTACCAACCAACTGGGACAGCCGAACTGATGAAAAGCGTAGGCAAATTCTTTGTCATCAGCGTTGGGGGCCTTCTGGCCCTCATGGTGCTTGGCATGATTTTCAGCGCCATCTTTGATGTCAAACCAGACGAAATTAAGGGAGTAGACCTGATTGGTGGCTGGATGTGGTACCGCATCGGCTTTTACGTGGCTGTAATGGCGGCGTGGACACCAATTTGCCGGTTTATGACGAGGCCTCGGTTTAATCCAGGCGAACTATCCGATGAAGACCAAGCACAATATGCAGAGAAGCGAGAGCGTGATGTTCAGTATTTGAAATCACAATGGTGGAAAGTCGCGCTTATGCTGGCGTTCTTTGAAGTGGTCATCATCCAGCAATTTGGGCTCTGAAAAGAATGGTAGCGAATAATCTTCTCGAAATTTACACCCTGTTATTTGGGTGGAACATGTATGAAGCCATTTGGGATGTCCTTGTGGGATCTGGTTTGGCTTTGATTCCGTTTATCGCGGCGGTTATCACAAACTTCCGAGACAACTATGAAGACAGCGATGCCGAATCGACCATTAAAGGACTAGAAATCAAGGTCGTGAGCATGATTCTGGTGTTGATGCTCTGCGTGATTCCTTATAAAGGTTGGGAAATCGACTTGGCCACGGTCAAATATGATCTGGAGATCCCCGACTGTAATCCTCCGGCGAATACGGAAGGGCAGGGCGATAATACGGCCACCGCTTATGATGACAGCTTCGCTGATATGGGCGGAATCGGTGTGTATAAGCCAGTAGCCTGGTCGTTCGTGGAATTTCTGTCCAGCGCAGTCACCCATACAACAATCAAGTCCATGTCCTGCGTGAACAACTATGAGTTCATGCTGATGCGTATCAGCCAGATCACCATTCAAGATCCTGAACTGAGGCAGCGCGTTCGTGACTTCCATGAAGTTTGCTACAAAAAGGCGCTGGAGCGTTTCGAGCTGAATCCTATCGCTTTACCGGCAAATATCTCAGCGGTTCAGGATGTAGACTGGATCGGCTCTCGAACTTTGCTGAATGCGGTGGATGAATACTACCGGCACCCAGAAGCCTATATGAGGAACATGGAGAGGTTTGGATTCAACCGGCAAGCGGCAATCAGGGATTCTGACGCTGCGCATGAAACTGGCGCTCATCCGTATTGCCGGGAAGTCTGGCTTGGTGAAGAAGGCCCAGGTGTCGTGAACGAAGCCCTCGGCTTGAGACAGCTTATCCTCGATGACATCCCAGCCGATGAGGCCGGTGATATTCTTGATGATTGGATGGATTGGGGATCACAAGTTGTAACCGTTGGTGTAGCGGATGACAACACCAAGGAAGACCTGATCATCAAGATGATCCTCCAAGCTGATGCCGCGAACCTGAGTTCTCAGACCGACGTGGATCTGAGCAATAACTTTGATACAGACAAGTCATGGTACAAAGAGGCCGCGGATGTGGTGTTCGCTGGCGCAGGCCTGTTTACCAGCATTGATGAGTTTTTACAGACCCATACGATGAGACAGATGGTTAAGGTTGCTGGGCCAATGATTCTGGCCTTGATTCAGATGGTCGTCATTATGGCGGCACCGTTTGTTTTGCTGTTCGGCCAGTACCGGCTAAGTGCCTTTGTTTCTATCGCTTTGGTCTACTTCAGCTTTGAGTTTATCAATGCAATCTGGGCTGCGGCTTTCTGGTTTGATAACCGGGTATTGGACATTTATATGTCCCAAGCGGGCTGGTTTGATATAGCAACCAACAGCTTCCTTGTCTCTGCTGTCAGTGCCGGTTCTATTATCCTGCTACCCGGTATTTGGCTGTCCATTATGGCCTATGCTGGCGCAGGAATGGTTCGTGGTATGGGTATGGGAGGAGTAGGTGGCGGTACCGCTTCCGGCTCTGGGGCATTCCGAGGGGCTTCTGGTCGGGCTGGAGGTGCAGCTTATCGGGCCTACCGTGGCAGAAGCGGCGGCAAGAAGTAACAAAGAAGCATACTAGCCCTGCAAAAGCAGGGCTTTTTTAAAGAAAAGTAATATGCATGATAAAGTTTATTTCATCGAAGTAAGCAACATTGATAAAAATGCCATCAGGCCACAAATGAGAGATTGGGATTGCGACCACCTCATAAGCACGATGACATTCAGATTATCTGTAGCTGGTCGGCTAGCGTATGAACGAAGTGCTGCGTACCTTGAAACGAGACAGTTAGCAGAAGACCTAATGATATATTGGCTTCCGTCTCTTAATGCACGGTCATATGGAGACTTCAATGTAGCTGTCAAATCAGAAACGGCAAATGCATATAAAAGACGTTGGTGCCTGAAGAGAAGTCTTGAGGCTAAATTACTATTAAAGAGCAAGGAACACTAAATGTTTGGAGTTACAAAAATCACTCTTCTGATTACCTGCGGTATTTTTCTGAGTTCCTGCTCAACGATTGGAAAGAAATCACCGGACCAACTGGTATTTGATGCAAGTATAAACAAAGACAACAAGGCTGTTATAGAAGCCATTCAATCTGGCGCATACACCAAGCCTGAAATCGAAGCCATCGCTCAAAAAGCTATGGATCAGCGTCTTTGCAGTCTGGCCTATGACGTGACGAGTAATTATCAACTCGATCCAAATCTGAAAAGCAAATATCAGACGTTGTTTCAATGCCTGTTGCTTGATAAGCAGTATGACGCTGCCTTGTCGATGTTAAAGCAAGGTGCTAATCCGGAATTCATAAAGGAAGCACGATACGAGCGTAACGATGCCCTGGAGGAGGCTACTGCATGGGGAGCGATTGATGTTGTTGACGAACTCCTAAGATTGGGAATGAAGCCAACCAGTAAAGCGTTCTATCTTGGAGTCTCTGGGCACTATCATTCAAGCTATGAAACAGCAGTGAAGTTTGTTGATATGTTCAAACCATTTATGTCCAGCTTCGACCTAGATTATGTCTTCGTGAACAAGCCATTGCTCTACGAGGTAACGACAGAACGGAAGTTCAATGTCGAGCAAAGACGAAATCTCGCGAAGATGCTTCTTGATAACGGGGCAGATCCCAACAAGGGAATCAATAAAACTGAGTATGGTTCAGCGCGCAATGTTGATTACATTGAAACTCCTTATATGGCGGTTAAAGGTATTCCTGAGCTTACTTCTCTTTTTCTGGCTTATGGGGCGAATCCAGAATATGAACAAATGCGTGATCAGGCCAAATTCTTGGCAAACCTAAAGCCCGGAGATCAATCGCAACTGGGGTTGGTTGTCGAGATTAAGAATAACCTGGTTCTGCTTCAACAAAAGGATGGTCAGCGCTGGATTCCGATAACAGAAATTAAGCCTTGATGTAAATTACTCCCTTGCATCCAGGGGACTGCAAAGAAGCGAAGGAACTTTATGCGATGTTCGATGACGGGTCGTCCAATGGAGTCCGGTGACGGCATATATGAAGACGGTGAATGGATTAGTTGGGACTGGATAAATAGCCAATTGCATCACCAAGAGCTCATATCTGAATACCCCCAAGCACAAATAGTCGAGGTCATTCAGGTTTTCGAGGATTTAGTGCGATCAGCATATGAATATCACCTGCTGACAGGGCGCTATCTTCAAATATGGGGGGAGCTAGGTGAGCTCTATGCGGAAATAAAACATGGTGTTCAGCGTCATCGACCAGGCACACAAGGTTCCGACGGTCGTATAGGTAACGATTG
The DNA here is from genome assembly GCA_913042135.1 of uncultured Chloroflexota bacterium. GTDB lineage: Bacteria > Chloroflexota > Dehalococcoidia > Lucifugimonadales > Lucifugimonadaceae > Lucifugimonas. The sequence continues at coordinate 44,998 of CAJWJL010000001.1, forward strand.
GGTTGAAATTAAAACCATATCTCCTGAGAAAGGTAGTAACAACGTTGAGGTAAAAAGGGCTGGTAATTTTAACAAGCTAATTATTGTTAAAATCAGTGAAGACTTTGAATTTGAATCAAAGGTTATTTCTCGAAAAAGCCTCGGAAAGGGTTCAGGCAAGAAAGCCAGATACTCTTGGGATTAGCCTGACTTATGAAAACGGCTTTGGTGGATCATTGTCATAATAGTGTTTCGGGTGTCCATCCCAGATGTCATCAGCATTTCGCTCACGTTGGTCATATGCTCCTGGTGAGCTTGATGGTGTTTGCCTGATCCAGGCAAAGAAAATTAAGGTGATGACAAACCAGATGATGCTAAACACCTTGGCTACTATCCAACGTAAAACCCGATACGGCCAAAACCGTTTTAAAGAAGCATCCATTGCGGCTCCCTCCTGTTTGATAGCATGGCCTGAACCCAGCCATACCAATAAGGCTCCAGTGATGGCGGAGATCACATGAAGCCACGGTGATACGAGCTGCCAAGGCTTACCAGTGAATAGTGGACCCAGGCCATACGCAATCAGAGCTGCAATCCCTGCCACCGCAAGGATTATCAGTCCGAGTACGTTGTAGAACCGTTCACGACGACTGAACGGATAATCAGTTAATTTGTTCTGTAATCTGATCATATTCTAACCAAATGGGTCCAGCCCAGATATATCAAGTCATGGCAGAGATTATACCAAGAGTTATCCACCAATTTCTGTGGATAATCTCCGTGTATTACGCGGCCACCTCATTCCAATCCCAAGGCGTAAAACGGGTTTCCGATGCTTCCAGCAGCTCAAGAACGGCTGTCTCCCCTTGGGCCACGGCCTGCCGTACATCTTCAATATTAACCACATCCTTCTCATAGTCCATCCAGGACAGGTGCTGATCCTCCTTGCCATTGGAGCGATAGTGGCTTTCACCGCCCTGATTGCAGTTGTGCTCCTGCCAGTAATAGCTGTATGAGATGCCTTGCTGCCGGAGATGATCGAGAATTACTTCGAGCCGAAGATCGCCACGACAGTTAATCCCGCCAATTTGGAGTTTGGTAATACTTTCGGAGTCATCAGATACCTGGTTGAGAATCTCGATGTCAGTTGAGGCGAAGAGGGCTGTGACCTTTTCGGAATGTACGGTACGGACGATCATAGATGTTTCGATTGTCATGGTAAGGTTCCTTCTGGTTAAAAAAGAGATAGTTGTGTTTCTCTAAATCCCAACTCCGAAGAGGGGAAGTTTTCTGAAAGCTTGCGTGCGAGGTCGGTCTCGTCGGCAAACCGAGTATTTGGTTGAAGTAGCGGTTCCAGCACCTCCTTTGCTTGGTATAACTCAACGTCTGAAGGGAAGACCCAATAACAGTTACTTGGGCAGCTCATGCAAACACCTAGAGAAGACAGAGCATCTTTGATTGAAGTATCTGCCCACTGAGGAAGTCGAATCTCTACATGACCGTGCATATTGATTCGGACCTTCTTCCAACCAAATTCTTTATGTTCGTCTCCGATCAGGTAGCATAGAGTTGACTGCTCTCGGTACAGCTCCTTGGCAAGATGCTGTAGCCCTTCTTTGTCCAGCTCGGACCCATGTGTATGGCGATAGCCAGTATGTGAGGCCCACTTGCCGTAGAAGCCCCATCCTCCGCACGATTTCTCCGCATAGCCTTCGAGGCCAAACACGATAATCGGTATTCTTTGCTCGGATTCTTCTTCTGTAACGGCTCCGTTGAAGCTCATGCTTGCGAAGCCTCGCTGGTGGCTATGACAGATTCATTCAATGAAACCGACTCTTCACAGTCATGGCAGTAGGATTCATCGTATGTCGCATAGAGGACGAATTCCTGAGCATTGACATCCCACGATGCGAATGCGTCCTTAACCACATTGTCACCGCCGCATTTTGAGCACGTCAGTTCGTATGCGCCGACTGGTGGCCGGTTGCGAACCGCTTCAAGTCGGTACTCCTGCTCTTTTCCAAATGCGTGACATTGGTTTTCAGCCCACTTCATCACGCCGGATGGGATATGCTTCTTCAGCTCATCCATCACCCAGACCGGCATAAAGTACCCGGTACTGTTATTTGCCTCAGTAAGAGTTTTGCTCAGGGTCTCTTTGCACATGATTTTGTCCTCTGCTTCCGTAAAATCTGTTTCATAATCAGACTCTCACGAAAGTTCGAACTAGCAACTGTACTTAGGCGCTAAGAGCGGTAAATCTCGATGAATATCTCCCGTGCTGCCTGCTCTGCTTTAAGACACATTTCCACATCAAACCAGCCAAAGTGACAAGCTTCGTGCTCAATGCCGAGTTTCTCTGCTAGACGCTTATATGCATCACTTCTGGTAAGCCTGCCTGATTTGTAAAGCGCCTCGAACGGCGATTTACAGCGCTTCCTTGCTTCACGCATCTCAGTGGTTGCGAGGGTGCCAAGCGGTATGTTGGTGAATGGGTGCATACCAACATATGAGCCACATCCTTTACAGCGATATGCCCACGGCCAGTCTCCGTAGGACCGACCATAAAGGCCATCATGATGGACAATTTCCACTGTATCGCCGCAATGCTGGCAGTCCGATGGGATAGGGAGAGGATTTTTGACCCGGTTCATAGCCTTTCTACTTGGGTTCCAAGGTGTCTTCGGTTGCATAGTTGAGACCTATCGAAAAACAACACGATTGGTGCGTGTCACGCATTGGTTTTGAACTCTGTGGCAGACCTCAGCAATGATGTAGCCGCTGAATGGGAGAGCGAAGATGGTATCTGAGAGATTGAACCGATTGCTTCCGCATTGGCCTGTCATGTCCGGCAGGTAATAACAACTGAGTGCGAAGTAGTCGCCGTCATAGCAGTACCGGTCGTCGTCATCGCAGTCCAGGTGATAAATGGGTGTGGCGTCCTGGGTAGACTGTTTATTTCCAAGGTAGTAGGTGAGCTCGTACCCTAGATCCGGCTTACCAAGTCGGATGAATAGAAGAAATTCACCATCATTGAAATACGGGTCAATTTCTGGGATTTCGTCGAGCGTATTGTCATTGCTACCGATAATGTAGAAGTCTTCTATGGACAGCACGCCAGTGTCCTGGAAATCTTCGGGCTTGCAGCCAGTCAATGCTGTGATGACGGCTAATAAAGAAAATATAAATAGGCATTTCATGTTGGATTCCTTATGCATAAAGTGCGGTGTGAAAAATATGTTCAACCGTGAAACCACGGAAAGGCTCGGTGGTATCAACAATCTCCTGCAATTGCTCAATGCTGAACTTCGCAAGAACGTCTTCTTTGTAGTGTTCATATAACCCAGCTACGCCACACATCGTGGCCACGCGCAGAAGGTTCCTGCGATCGTCATCTGAAGCTTTTGCTTGTCCAGCAAGTACCGCCAACAGACGTTCCAATATGTCCTTATCCATTTGACTACCTTTGCTTTGAATGAAGAAAATATGCTCAGTTGAACTGCAATTTCAGCGTTCGCTTTACTCGGACTACTTTCACCTCTCCCAAGTAGCTATATCTGCGCTGGAAGTGATAGTCGTCCCAACGCTCAAAGTCTGGCGCATCTTGCTCTCCGATCCGCTTCACTTTGTTCTCTGTCTTCTTGCCGTAAAGCTTGTAGACATTTCCCGATTCAAAGACGACGGTATCTGGATTTCTGGCGTTAATAATCGCGGCATTACCTCTTTCCACGACGGACATTGACTCTTGGTGCATGACGGCATCTCCCTATTGATGATTCCAACTTACCCCAGAAACCTGAACTAGCAACTCGGGTCAAAAGTCAGTATTTTTGGGCAATCAACCAAGGATTAGGGGGGCATATAGTGAAGGTCTGCTGGCGACAGCTTGTTTTGGTGGTGCTTGTCAGTGGCGCATGTTCAGGTGCGCAAGCGTCAGAACAAGAACAGGTATATTTCTCCCTGGTCCGCTTGGCTCAAGAACGCTCCTTCTATGCGGGACGCTACCAACCAATCATCGAGGGCCGATTCAACATACAAGTAACATTCAATGGCCAGACCATCAGCCAATATCAATTCAGTCCTGGCGCTGCTCTGGGAATCACTTCAACAGTGGCATTTGTAGCTGACCAGAGAGGGCAAACATTTACCTTAGAAGGCGACACAGATTCACTTAAAAATGGTCAGTGCATCATGTATCTAAGATCTGGTGGGAGTGTTGTACGTCATTGGGCTTTAATGGCTTTGCACAACTGTCTTGAATGAGTTGCTGGATCAGAATCCCGTGAGATATTCGAGTAACAACTAACACTTCGGATATCGACGAGGATTCAAGATGGCAATGGCAGAGTACATTGCTCAGCCGCCAGGTGTAGGCAGTCGAAGGCAGCTTAGCGATATTGAAAAAGACCACATCGTCTGTTTATTAAGGGCAGTGGAGCGTTTACCCATACTAAGCCAGCACGCAGTAGACGGTGTTGAAACAAAGGTGTCCTATGAGGTGCTGTGCCGGTGCCTGGAGGGTATCCACAAGAACCATCTTGAATTATCAAAATATGCAACTGCTGTACTGAGTGAGGAGAGGACGGATGAAAAATCAATTTAAGTTGACCAAACCATGCGCCAATTGTCCTTTCCGTAATGATGAGAGCGCTATTCACCTGGAGCCCGGTAGAAGGGAGGAAATCATTGAAGGCCTATTGTCCGGCCAAGACATGACGTTTCATTGTCATAAGACGGTTTACAGGGAGGACGGGCGAAACTTTGATGATGAAGGAAACTATCACCCTACAGATGTTTGCCAGTGCCCAGGTGCTGCTGCCGTTGCCAGAAAATATGGCCGTGACACTGTGATGGTTCAGGTTGCTACGAGGATGGGTGTAATACCTGAAGACCATTTCGATTCCGCCCTGGAACTGACCATCGGAAAAGACCAGCTTAACGTCGATCCGCAGAAAGCGAAAATATAGAAACCGCCCGAATCCGCGATAGTTGCTAGTTCGGGAACCCGTGAGATATTCGATGAAAAGGCGAATACATTTCACGAGGCGAAGACTATGGATCTTTTTCCTGACTTAGAAACCACAATCCCAAGAACGCTATCGGAGCTCATTGGTGCCAAGGATAAGAAGGGGATTGTTGATCTGCTGCGTACTCTCCCACGCGATCAGTTTGACGAAACCGTCTGGAAGGCTGGCCTATCAACAATAGGCCATCATCACGGCAGGCCAGCGATGATTGATCATGTTATGCGGCAGATTTAAAGGGGGTGAGCATGGATAACCAGTTTTACCCTACACCCGTATCCCTTGGTATTAAGGCCTTCAATAAGTTCAAGAACCGGAGAATCACGCGACTACTGGAACCACAAGCTGGACGTGGAGATCTTGTGGATGTGGTGCATGAGCTTGCCTCGGGACGCTACAGCAAGGTTGAGGTGGATTGTTGTGAGATTGATTTTAATAATCAGGCAATTATTCGGGAGAAGAAATACCGAATCGTTGGCCATGATTTTTTGTCATACCGGGGAGCCTGCCTTTACAGCCATATCTTGATGAATCCTCCCTTTGCTTCCGGTGTTCAGCATGTCCTTCACGCATGGAATCTTCTGTTCCACGGTGAGTTGGTGGCCATTCTGAATGCGGAGACGATACGCAATCCGTATACAAAAGAGCGTCGTTTCCTGGTAGACATCATCGAGCAGCACGGATCTGTTGAATTCGTTTCTGAAGCATTCCTGTCACCGGATACACAGCGAAAGACCCCGGTAGAAGTAGCCATTATCCATCTTGAGAAGGAATCCAATTTCAAAGCGGAGTTCATAGACAACCTCAAGAAGGAAAAGGTTAAGGAGGGAATAAGAGCCGATGACATCGAGGTACCTAAAGATTTGGTCGTGCCCAAGTCAAAAATACAGAACATGGTCATTGCGTTTGAATGTGCTGTTGAGGCTGCCAGAAGCGCGGCTAAAGCGAACGCACGCGCCAATTATTACGCCAATATGTTAGGACGCTCGATTACTGATGAAACGACCAACTGTCATGATTCTGAAAGTTGCGTAAAAAGCGTAACTAGCGAACTGAATGAAGCCTATCTAAAGCTGAAGGAGCGGGCGTGGTCATCCGTACTCCGCTCAACGGAAGTCCTGGATAGACTTTCAAGTCAGGCACAGAAACGCTTGGAAAGTGAGTTTGCGTCCATCTGTGACCTTGAATTCACGGTCGATAATATCTACGGCTTCCTGCAAGGGTTGGTGGAACAACAAGGAACCATTCAGATAGAAATGATCTGCGACGTTTTCGACATGATCAGCAAGTATCATCCGGAAAACCGAGCCTACTATCAGGGTTGGAAGTCAAACCAGAAACATAGGGTCAACGCCTACCGCGTTCTCATGACGAGGTTCATTATCCCCGCCAATCGCAGAGACTACTACTCATGGTCAAACAGTTTGGCATGGGATGATCAACAGATGTTCACAGACTTCGATAAAGTGTTTGCGATGCTCGACGGGCAGCATCACTCAACGCCTTATGGTGTCGTGAACCTGTTTTGTGACAAGTACAAAGAGCTAAGCAGTGGTGAAAGGTGTTCAAGTGACTATTTCGACATTCGCTTTTATCCGAAAGCTGGGACATTTCATATCTTTCCGAGACGCAAGGACCTTATCGACAGATTAAACCGCATTGTCGGCAAACATAGGGCGTGGTTGCCTCAGAGCGATCAGGATGGTTCAACAGGTTTCTGGGAGCAGTACGACAAGGCCGAGGCGGTTACCCGTCGAATGGACCTAAGTAGACTGAATTCGTGGCGGCTGAATCACGGCAGCGATGGTGAAAAGGAGAGGGAAGCCACCAAGCTGCTGGAGCAGCATGAGATGGCTTTGGAGAGGCTGGGAATTGATTTTGACGGAAGCAATGCAATTACAGATCAACGCGATGATGAAAGGCAAATACCACTACTGAAGGCCTCTTGATCGAATAAATGCAAAAAAGTGGATTTAAGGGGTTGCTGGTTCAGAAAGACATGAGAGATTGAAAGTAACAAAGATGTTGAGTGCTCCTTGTGAGTGTGTTGAGTGAGGTAGGCCCCTTCGGGGGCCATTTTTCTTTCTGACAGGTAATCGATATGACAGAACAAATGTGGAAGCGACAAGAAATCAATCTCAAAGGCAAGATAACCCGTCTCGCCAATAAGATGAAAAAAGCGGATATGTTATCGGACAAACTGGAGATTAATCGTCAGGTCAAGGAGGCAAGGGAAGCGCTTAAACAGCACCGGCTTAATTTCTTTGAGATGACATCTTCAAACTAAACGGTGGCTTTCATGGATATTGTAATTCAGAACATAAGCCTTCTCACGGTCGAGCGGGGAAGACTTATGCTTTGCATCCCTACCGAAGATGGGGCTCATACTTACCAGCAAATTGATAACCCCTATTTTATTGCTCGCATTAAAAGCGCTGCCACCAAGGATTCGAACGGTAAAGCCAGTATCACAATCACTATATCCGGTTCTGATGGCGGCAGTGCTGTTTCAAGCAGTGGTCAGGAGGATAATCAGGAATGAATAACCAAACAGCCTTCTCTTCGGTAGAGGAAGAAACGGCGCGTGTGAGATTCGGTCTATCGTACTCCATATATTGGCTCCAGCGGTCGAGGCTGCATACGATGTCGTCAAAGACGAATACCAAGATCCATTTGATTGGGAGTTTGTACCGGCGTTTCTTGATCTGGCAGAACCTGTCCTGTCCCGTGGACTATGGGCAATTACGTCGATTGAAGCAGAGCGGATAGGTAAAGAGATTCTTCTTCAGTATCAGCAAGTAAATGTGAATGGCGGAGGTGCAGATGAATAAGGCGGAATACGAGCATCTTCAGACGATGGTGCTTTTGATTGCCAAGCGCCATTTGCGGGAGTTTACTTCTGACTACATGAGAATCCTCTGCATCAAAAATGGTCTGATAAAGGAGGACGTAACTGAGGACGACTTCGGTGGAAAGGTGATCGTTCCTTTGGTTAAGAGCCAACAGCTACAGCTAGTTCGGTCAATCCCTGCTGGACAATCAAGCATTCCAGTCTGGGCATTAAGCGCACCGTAAACGCAGCCACGCTGGCACAAGGATGTAGAAATTGAGCATTTTAGAAAAGGGTCATCTGCTGGTGGCCCTTTTTTTATGTCTCCTAAAAGTCCCTCCAGTAAAATACCTTTGGACAAAACTAAGCATGGAGAAGCTCATGAACACATCAAGAATCCTACTTCTGGTCAGCTTTGCCTCTCTTCTTTCTGCCTGTGGTGGCGGAGGGGGAGGATCGTCAAGCAATGGTTCGCAGACACCAAGCAACCTCAATCCGAGTGAACCACCGGAGCTGGTATTTGAATTTGCGCCGGAACCGATGCATCCCAAGGCCTTTAACTTGGCGGCATCCAGTGGTGAAGAAGAAAATCACTTCAGTCCCGGCGATACAGTAAGCTTGATCTGGAATGTGGATATTTACTATACAGATAACACTACGATTGGTTCCGGTGAGCAGTACCTTTACGATGCCAATGTCTATTTGAGTACTGATGGCCAGGTGCAGGAAGAGGACCTGAAGTTGTTCACCATAGAGTGCTCTTTGCCGGGTACCGCTCAACATGCGTGTGCTGATACAGCGTCATTTCAATGTGTCTATGCTCAGGACAACCAGAGTAATCTCAGTTGTACCAGTATCCCTCTGGATAAGCTGCATGGATTCAAAGATCTGTCTGTCGATACCAGCTCTTGGCTGGATGTAATACCCAAGGCGGCCAATGTGATTTTTCAGGCCTGTTTGAGAGATGAGCCTGAAACGTGTACTGAAGCGGTTTACCCGATTCAGCTTAACTGAGTGTTGTCCTGGATGTACTAACAATAATGATAAGAGAAATACTTATGATGCCACCGACCTATATAGCAGGCTGTATTGATGAAGACCTACTCCAGGAATCAATGGAGGTCATGCTTAATACTGTATCTGCCAACTGTGAGTCTGGTTATCAACTCGACATCGATGTTTTGATCCGGTACGTCCAGGATGGAATGACGCTTGAAACCTTCAACTTGCTGGTGCTCAACCTCAATAGAGAGTTGAGCACGCAGTTTCAGAAAGGCGGTGGATCATATGGCTTCGTTATGAACTATAACCATGCCACTGTCCATTGATGGTAGTGAATATGGCCAAGAAAACCATCTTAGTCATTGACGACAACGAAATGATCATCAAAGCGCTTCGGGCGTTATTGGGCGAAGAGCACTTTGAAGTCTACGGGGCTGAGAACGGTGCTTTGGGTATTAAAGAGTATGCCAGAATTAAGCCGGATCTGGTTATCACTGATATGGAAATGCCGGTGATGTCTGGGGAGAAAGTCATTGCGAGAATCAAGGCAGAGTATCCGTTACAGAAGGTACTTGCGATGTCGTCACGATCATCGAATGAAAACAAAGCCATGAACGCTGGCGCTACCCGGTTTATTAAGAAACCAGTCATGCCAGAAGATGTTATCCCTTACATCTAACTAAAATACTTTGAGATCACGCTCATTCAAGAAGGGATAGCAGACTTTCAGGGACAAACTCACGCTCAATCACCAAAGACCCATCGAACGTTCCGATGAGTGATGAAACGATGGGATCGTTCATTATTTCCGTAATTTCCATCGCTTTCTGAGGGTGCTTGCTTTTCAGGTGGAGCCATAGCGAATTTTTCTGCTGCGCTGATAGCCTAGAAACACATAATCCCGGCTCGTATCTGCCAGATGGAACGGGAGTAGGCCAGTTTGGTTTATTTTCTTTGGGCATGAACGCAATCGTACTTAAATGCACAGCCACGGCACTTTCCTACATTCGGCCATGCCTTCATCCTTACACCGGCTTTAGCTTGCCTGGTAAGTATTACGTATTCCTTGATCTCATTGAATAGAGCTTTGTCAGCACGCGGCAGCTCGATGTATTGTTCAGAGGTTGCTGTCTTAACGAGCAACCGCGTGACCTGGTAACCGTTTCCACGCGCTGCAAGAGCGGCACACTTTGCTTGCACCACATCGCTCTTGAATACTGGGCCGCGACGGCTTTTATACTCAACAGCCAACACGCCTCCGCGTACTCTGTACATGAGATCCGGCTTACCCAGTACCTCGAAGACCTGGTTAAAGAAGGGCTTTGTAGACCGGCCCTTGTCCATCCAAATAAGCTTGCCTTCAATACCAAGGTCGCTTCTGGACCTAGCAATGCGCCGGATGAAGTTGTAGAGAAGGGCAGCGGCAGCAAGTCCAAGCAGGCCATACAACAGAATGTCAATCATCCCCATGCCTCTCCTGGATTCGACGAATATTCCAGTCCACGAAGTACCGCATGAACCTGGAGATCAAGGGTAATTTACGCGCTGCGATGACCAGGTAAGGGGATATGGCATAGTAAACCGTGATGAAAACCCTGCCTGTGGTGTGAGAAGCGAGCCTCTGGTCGCGATATTCCCTCAGTAGGCATGTATTGGGGTGGTCGCTCCCGTAGAGATGAGTTGCAACGAAACAGCGTCGGTCTTCAGCTTGAAGATTCAGTTCTTCATGACTGACTTCTCCCTTAGCCCTGGCTTCGATAGACTCTTGGGATGGTTTGGTCCGTTTTTCCTTCAGCTCCAGGTAATGAGGGCAATAGGATGCCCTGCCAACATCGCTGGCGGACACCCATTTTGACTTTCTGCTATTGCCCATGATTGTTGTCTTCCCGGCTTTGCCATTTCTTGATGTTCAGGGATGAGACGTAGCCGTCCACGGTTACTTTAGTTGTATCATCTCGATACAAACTAGCAACCGCCTCATTGTCCATGCTCGACTTCTTAGAGCAGAAATAAACGATATTCACCAGAGCGTTCTGGTACCCGGTGATGTCGGTGATGCATCTTGATAATGCCTGGCGGACGGTGAAATCCATATTCACGGAATAGGCATCGTTTAATCGGGGATTGGCTGCGATATTGAGGACTGCTTTTCCGGAAGGTTTGAGACGTGAGCTCACCAGAGAGAAGAACTCAAAGGTGGATGTGTGCATCGGTATCGTGGCTGCATTTGTATACAGATCCACGACAATAACATCCCATATTTTTTCGCTGGTCAGCAGATAGGATCTGGCGTCCTGGGCTATGAATTCACCTTTGATGGGTTCCTCAAGGAAATACTTCTCTGCAATTGGCTTGATCTTTGGGTCAACGTCCAGATAAGTAAAGTTTGCGCCGTGAGTATCTTCTGCCGAGAGGGTGAAGCCCCCGGCACCGAGTACCAGAATATCCTTCCCGGTCATGTCATCAGCAAATATGCCCTGTTTCATGATCTCAATGTACGGCCAACCTTTTCTGTCCTTTTCCCCGATGAATGAGGCGCTACTGCGATTGATGATGAACCGCTTGCCTTCCGGATGCTCTGCAACGTAGAAATTCGAGTAGGGGGTAGTCGCGGCGAACAAGCGATCTGGGATTTTTACGTTCAGCGTGAACGCGATAATCAGGAAAGAAAAAGTTGCACCAACCACATACTTCGTTTTGCTGTTGTTCCAATCAACCAAGAAACAGACGCATACCGCGAGGATCAGGCAATTGATGAAAATGGAGTACCCAACTCCAAGGAAGTACATGAGCAGCAAGGATGTGATCAAACATCCAAGCACGTTACCAATCGTACTTAGCGCCGTGGCATTGCCCGTGGCTTCACTCTTGCGGGTGTCGTGGTCTGCGGTGTTGAGCAGTAATGGGACGGTTTGCCCAAGAAAAAACACCAATGGAGACATTATAAGCAGGCTGAACAGGAATAGGTGGATCAGGGGATTGCCCAAATAGGGCGTTCCTTGGGTGATGTCTGCGATGGACAGAAAAAAGAAGCTCACAAAGCTGTAGGACAACCCAATGCCAAACAGGGCGATGCTACCAACCAGGTTCATTACCAGGGACTTGGCATACCGCTCAGAAGCCTGTTGGCCGCCCCAGTAGTACCCCAATGCCAGAGCACCCAGGAAACAACTGATGATGATTGAAGTGCAAAGCACCGAGCTGCCAACGAAGGGTACTGTCTGGCGGATGGTGATCATCTGCAATCCGGAGCTGGCCAGCCCCTCAAGGAGCAGGATGAGAGCAGCTTTCCGCTTGGTCGTCATATAAAACACCACTAAATAAATAATTATTGATGTTCAACATAGCGAGAAGAGGACTCAAATGCCGCAATAAATGGGTCAAAGGGCGGGGTCCCTTTAAAGCCTTGCGAAGAGTGGATATTTGATGTAACTTTTATCGTGTGGTCGTATAGCGTCCATATTTCAATCAAAGGTGCCTTATCGAGTCACATAGACGGCACCGAGCTGAAAAGCTTGGCTCCAACTGAACAACCTTCCTCTGCCGTAGCACTCACGGCTGTATCAACATCAAGTCTACCTCCTAAAGCTCCAAGCATTTTACCTTCAAGGTTTTCACCTTTTACTCCAACTATTTCGTTTCACACCTTTTTCCAGGGCGTTTAGGCGTGTTCTCTGCACGTCCATAGAGAACAGCCCTAAACCACCTTCGTGTGTCTCCGAATCTTGTTGCTGTTGTTGTTTTGACAATGGCACCTGATAAGTACCCCCAATCTAGCCATGAAACGGGTACGAACGCTGCGGCGTTTTGGCTAAATACTCAACCAATTAATTGGAGACACTTTATGTATAACTTCGATTTCAATGCGCATCAGCAGCTTTCCGGAAGTCCTAAGAACGATGTTCAGCAGGCTATCGCAAAAGCAAATGAAAAAGCTCATATGGGCAATTTCAAAGTGTGCGTAACTACAGCAGGTGATGTTCTGGTTCTGCCGGAATTCTCTGTTCTGATGAGGGATGATATTGCCGAGATCGTGTACGACACGGACCACGGTTATAGCTTCAAAACTTCATCAAACTAAGGGGACAACAAATGGAACTTATTATGCTTTGCATAGCGCTATTTGTTTTCTTCTTTGGGTCGGTTATTGCCATGCAGGCCATAGAGTTTGGATTTCGCGTAGGCGATAAAGCTCTGGAAGCCTCTGGTAAATTAGTAAAGCTGCCTTTCAAGATAGCTTTCAAGTTGATCTGCATTGCAGGCAAACACCTCATCAAGCGATTGATGAAGAACAAGCCTCAAGAAGTCACGATCAAGCCGATCGTCGCTGTTACACCGCTGGAACTTCAGCACATGCGTAACAACAACCTCCTTCAATCAGGAAAGCGCCAACCTGTACTGATTGAACATCCTCCACAACAGACTAAATAGGAGATACATCATGTATCAGAAAGTCATTCTTATTGGCCGTGTAGGTCAAAAGCAATTGGGTTACACCAAAACACAAAAGCCGGTCGCGCAATACTCGTTGGCAACAACGAAGTCCTTCAAGGACAAGCAAACTGGCGATTGGAATGAGCATACTGAATGGCACCGCTTGGTCTCATTCAACCAGTGCGCCGAGCATGTGAACAACAAGCTTGAGCCTGGAGATCTCATTCAAGTAGAAGGCGAACTGCGCACGCGCAAATGGCAGGATCAAAGCGGTACCGATCGTTATACCACTGAAATTGTGGTGAATGATTTTCCGAAGAAACTGCCTCGCTACTACAACCGAGATGGTCAAGCTGCACCTGCACAACAGCAGGCTCCTCAGCGACAATCATCACAACCAATGGCACAAGCTGTCGGTCAGGAGTTCATGGCTCAGGGACCATCATTCGACTCGTTCGATGACATGGACATTCCGTTCTGAATGAACTGATTTAACGCTTGTTTCACCCTGATGGGGACTTTCCCCTACAGGGTAAGCCCCATCATTTTCTCTATGGAGAATGACTATGGGCTTTTCACGAAAAGAGGTTTATTTCTGGCTGGAGACAGCGAGCGATGAACAACTCCAGCACATGCTGAACACGTCGAAAGATATGCTCAGTATGCTCACCGACAAAGAACAGGTTTCATCGTTGAAATGGCTTCGTGCCAAAATCATCGAAGAAATTAATGCCCGAAGAGAAGCTAAACAAGCTTAAAGCTTTGTTTGCGTTTTAACTTTTCGAGCAACTGGTCTTGCTCTTCCGGAGTACCAAAAGCGATGGATCGTATTGCTTGCCACTCTAATGTGTCAGGCTTGCCTTTCAATCGTTTATCGGTCTCCTCTTGCAGATACTCCATAAAGTACGGGCTCGCCGCCTGTCTTGCCTGGATGTACTCCGCATACGTCTTGATAGCTTTGGCATCGATACCGGCTTTTGCCAGTAACGGAGCCTGATTGTCGAGACCAACCCTTGTAAACCTGAAATTACCTTGGTCATCCACGATGTAGTCTTGGGTTTGCATATCTCAATACCTCCTGGGGTCATTATACCTCACATACTCAACTAGCAACCTGGAGCAATCCTATGAATCAACCGCAAAACCAAGTGGCGCAAAAGCCCACTAACCAATGGCACCAGGCAATTGAGTCCGCCAAGGACAAATTCTCTGGTTCCGGTCTGGACTTCTTTCAGGAGCAGATCTTTGCCACCCAACTCTTGATGAATAACAGCTACTTGCTGGATGTCGCCAAGAAAAACCCATCGAGTCTTCGCTTGGCGATGTACAACGTAGCGGCAGTCGGATTGACGCTGAACCCTAACCAGGGTCTGGCCTATCTGGTACCGCGACGATTACGCAAGAACGAAGACCCGAAAGTGATGCTCGACATCTCCTACCGGGGATTGATCACTATCGGTGTTGAAACGGGTGCAATTCGCTGGGCCAAGGCTGAACTTGTCTATGAGAAAGACCAGTTCACCTACAAAGGTCCAGCCGAGAAACCAGACCACTTCTGCGACCCTTTTTCTACGGAAAGAGGAGCCGTTCGAGGTGGCTACTGTATCGCGGAACTTCCTTCTGGGGGTGTCCTGGTCGAGCCTATGTCCAAAGCGGACATGGACAAGATTCGGGATGTCTCAGAGGCCTTCAAGAAAGGTCTTGGCCCTTGGGTCGATTGGGAAGATCAGATGCAACTGAAATCGGTAGTGAAGCGAGCTTCCAAATGGTGGCCCAAGTCTACGCCTCGACTGGCTAAAGCCCTTCAGATCCTCAATGAGGAAAATGGAGAAGGCCTCGCCGTCCTGTCGAAAGATATGGCAACCGTAGGAATGTTACCGCCTCCGCCGAGTCGTGATGAAGTGCCGCTTACTGTACAGAATACCGTGAAACAACTGGTAGACCGTGCGGTTAAGCAAAATGCTTTTGAAGCGTGTCGGGAGTTAATGGAAAGCCGGATCAAGAATCCTGCTGAACTGTCTTTTGCATATAGCGAACTGGATAAGGCCAAGGCTGAGTCTGAAGCGAAAATGCACGAGCAGAAAATCATTAACGCCTGATTTCAACTAACACTCAACCTGCTGGGGTGATGCTTACTCCAGTGGAGGTGCATTGCCCCTTTTTTTACAAGGAATAGCAATGATCACTTCCAACTCTAACTACAGAACAACTCTGTTCTACTTCAACAATGTGGATCAGCTTCGTGATTTTGAGTCCTTCAAAATCTGCCCTGTCCACGCTGGTCAGCACATTCCAGATACTGAAGCTGATAAAGCGGATTACTGGTGTGTCATCGGAATTTATAAGGCTGAGCAAGCGCGAGCGAACCAAAGCCCTTCTTTTCCGGTAGCTGATTTACCTACTGAGCTGTACGCAAACCTGTTCGCACAACTGTGTCGTCAACTGGTCAGCAGTACACCTGACAGTGCTTCAACCAAAACACTGACAAAAGCTCTTCAGTCTCAAGCCTTAACAGCCTGAGATTAACCAATCTATCACTCAACCCACTGGGGTAATGCTTACTCCAGTGGAGATGGCATTACCTCTATTTAGAGGAATCAGTAATGTCAAATATGAAAGTAGTTGATCTTAATCAGCGTTCAGAGGAGTGGTTGCAATGGCGGTCTAAGGGAGTGACGGCATCGGATATTCCGATCATCCTTGGGCTCAGTCCATACAAGACACGTTGGCAACTTTGGGCGGAAAAAGTCGGGCGTATTAATGCTCCTGATATATCCAACAACCCCAATGTAAAACGTGGTGTTCGCCTTGAAGATGAAGCTCGCCAATTGGCCGAAGGTCGTTATGGTGAGGTTCTGCTTCCGCTCTGTGGGGAATGCGCTCGATGGGATGTGTTGCGTGCGAGCTTTGATGGGCTCGATTCAGCAATGCAACCATTTGAGTTCAAGGCCCCCAGTGAATCGGTGTGGGATGACATCGAAAAGAAAGGTGTCGAGTCCAGTACGTACAAATTGTATGAGGCGCAAGTCCATGCTCAATGTGCAGTTGCTGGGACGACAACCGGTCGCCTGATTTTTTATAAAGAAGGCGGTCAGGACCTAGATTTTTCTGTCACGTTAACACCTGAAAGGGAGAATGAAATCCTTGAGGCGGCAAAGCTCTTTTGGGAGCACGTAGTAACCAATACGCCCCCTGAGCCTGATCCTGAAAGAGACTGGTATATACCGGAATCTGGAGATCAGCAGTTCAAGTGGGATGCGTATGCTGATGCATGGCGCACGCAGCACCATCGCATACAAGCACTTAAAGATGAACTGAAAGTTCTTGAAAAAGAGCAGAAGGGGATTCAGAAGGCAATGATCACGTTGATGGGTCCGTTTATGCAGGCGGACATTGGTGGCGTGAAAGTTACCCGATTCATGAAGAAGGGCAGTATCGATTATGGCGCTTATCTGAAGGTCACGTTCCCAGATAAAGACCTAACCGATGAACTGGAGTCCTACCGCAAAGCGTCTCGTGAGGAGTCTCGCTTCAGCAGGTCTGAAGATGAACTCGTTAATACGGATGTTGGTGAGGTTGTGACTACGGTGAAATCTGCTTACTTCTGATATGTGAATTTAAGTGTGATGCCCTGGGGAGCTTGTAGCCCCAGGGTACAAATATTTGACTTGTCCACCATCGGACACCAGACAAGAATTCCGGCTTTCTTGCCCGTAAGCAAGGGAGCCAAACATAGCGGGTACTCCTGATTGGAGGCGAGGTTCGCAGGCTTCCCTAAAGCGTTTTCGCTGAGAGCGTTTTAGGGAGCCTGTGGGCTTCAAATTCAATCAAATTTAGGAGATTCGCTATGACACATTTCGTAATGACTGAAGAACAAGTACAGCAATCAGTTGCTGGTGCTCGAATAGAATCCGCCGTTTCGGTTGCGATCGCGCAAGCCGACAAAATGTCAGAATGCGGCGGTTGCCATATGACCGTGGTGCGCACAAAGCGTCATGGAATATGTATCTATCACGACTACCAGATGAAAGTTGCTAAAGATGAAATCATTGAAGAAATCTACAGCACAGAGAATGGTTTCATATTTCGGTCGGCTGCTTAATGGCGGCTCCGAAGGAAGTGGGCAATACATGCATAGAGATGCAGCCTGTCATCAGAATCTGCATCTTGTATTGCGCCTTACTACTCTATGTGAGGCGAGGCGGATACGTTGAGTATCTGCCTTCCTTATGTCCATTCTGGAAACGGAGTGGCTATAAGAAAGGCGAAATCGTCTTCACAGAATTTTGATCGTGCTCGCACGACAAAATAAGTGTCTATTCCGGATATTGAAACGGACACGACGGCTGCGGCTGTATATCCCTACTCAACATTTAAAGTCTAACCACGCCAGTAGGCCATCATCACCTACTGGGTGGTCGGTGTGCTTCTGGCTGGGGTGACTTATACCTCAACACAATGTAATAGGAGCACATCCATGACACATCGTGATCAAGCTTTAGCTGTTCGCACTACTTTCAACCTTGATGTACCCGCTGAGGTCATCACAGCAGGCTTTGCTGACACACAGAACCCTCATGTGCCTAACCGCGATGATGGCTATGTGTTTCGTCGGGAAACCTTGCGCGACATCCTGAGTTTTCTGGATGACCCCGATGGCGATGGTTTGTATTTCTCTGGTCACTACGGTGCCGGTAAAACAACCTTGCCCTACCAGGTAGCCGCTCGGCTTTGCTGGCCAGTTCAATCCTTCACGGCTCACAGTCGTATGGAATTTGATGATCTGGTTGGTACCTGGAAACTGGTCAACGGCACCATGCAATTCCTGCATGGACCCTTAGCCGTTGCCATGCGTGAAGGTCACTTGTTCATATTGAACGAAATCGACCGCGCCGATCCTGGTCAGCTTGCTGGTCTGCATGATGTCCTTGAAGGGCATCCCTTGGTTATTGCAACCAATGGAGGAGAGGTGATTCGCGCACATGAAAACTTTCGATTCATTGCCAATGGCAACAGCATGGGATCTGGAGACAGTACCGGGCTGTATCAAGGCGTTAACCAATTGGATATAGCCTTTATGGATCGATTCAGGGTGGTCGAAGTTGATTATCCAACCGAGGATGTCGAAATGATGATCCTCCAAAAGAAAACACCAGAGCTTCCCGAAGAAATCCGTCGGAACATGATTCGCGTTGCGAACCAGATCCGGAGGCTGTTCATTGGTGGAGAGGAATCGGCTACGCCGTTGACCATTACGATGTCTACTCGTGCCTTGTGCCGGTGGGCAAAGTTAACCCTGGTGTTTCGCAATGCGCCTAACGCGCTCGCTTATGCTTTGAATCAGTCGTTGCTTGCAAAGGCTGAACCTGAACAGAAGATTGCGATCGAGCAAATTGCTAGAGACGTGTTTGGCTCAACCTGGCAACAGGGAGAGGCAGCATGAGCAATGAATTTGTCGTACTTCATTACCAGGATGGCAGCTCCGATAAGATCTGGGCTATCAATAAAGTAGCGAATGCGGATAACTCGCACACCGTTTGGTTTGGTAGACGCGGAACCAAGCTGCAAAGCAAGAAAGTTGGCTATAAAACATGGTCTTCTTTAATGCAAAGCAAGCTGGATAAGGGCTATCACGAAGTGGAAAACGTCACTATTGATGTTGAAAACAGCGTGGTTGTTCCTTTTCTTCAGGCAACTGAAGAATCCGAAGAGTTACCTGATGCCTTGTGGTACCGGGTGTCCAATCAGGTTCCTGTGAATGTGATTCGTGACTATCTGAATATCACTATTCAACTGGTTTCCGAGCATAGCAATGAGGAGTTAGAGCGGTTAATTCAGCTTCCGACTTACAAAGCGTTATATGCGGGGAAAAAGAGCGGTGGTGCTGACTACACGGAGGGGCCTTTGGCCCTTCTGTTGTTGTTTGGTTTACGTCGTTACCTAAATGATGTTGCTGGTTCTCCGCTATCTACGGAAATCATGCAGATTGCTAATGATGGAAGTGAGCTTCTCCCTGAGAGGTTTGCGGACATAGAGGACTATGTTCGTTCCTATGCCATTGGGTTGTTTGAACACAACGGATGGTTTGGGAACCGGACAAGTGGTGATTGGAAGGAATATGTCGATGGCGTAGCCAGACAGCATAACCTTTCTCACTACACCTCAGTAATTGGCATCAAGCCATTAGCAATTGTGATGGGATGTATTGACGCTCCGATTGATCTGACGGTTATCCGTACAGAGACAAAGGCTGCGTTTTTCTGACTGTCGCCAACCTGGATGGGCAACCATCCTATTCTCAACCTCCTCTGGCCTTTAGGCCAAACACTCAATCTCGCTAGGTAACTAGCTACTCAACCACTTTCTCTACAAGGAGATACACATGGAATTTATCCGTGGGACCACACTCGTCCATTTGAAAATGCGCTGCTGGGGCGGAGAGAAAAAGGCCTCCCGAGACAGCGACATTCACTTAGGCGCTGACGGCAAAATGCCGCCAGAAAAACTGCTCGATTTGGGCAGAAAGAAGATATTTCCACCAAAGGCGCTCGACCCTTTAATGAGTAAGCGTAAAGCGGCGGAAAGAGCTTGTTTAGCTGAAGGTACACGTTTCATGGGCGGCTTTGCCGTTCCCGATGATGTTGTAGAAGGTCTTTTGGCCAAACTCGAAGACATCAAGGAAATGTTCTATTCGGAGTTGCAGGTATTTCTTGCTGATTTCGACCGGAACAAAGAAGCGTGGATCGCGGAGAACGACGAATTTGCACACATCATTCGTGACCAGGTTCCTGACCGGGAAACGGTGTCAAAGTCGTTTGAATTCTCCATCAAGCTTTACAAGCTACAGCCACTCGAAGGCTTCGAGCCTGACGAAAATGAAGTGGCGAACCAGATCTTGCATGAGGTGGGTTTAACCTGCAAACAGATGTCTGATCGCATGTTGGACCGGAAACGGTCAATCAGCGGTAAGAACCTCTCTGAGCAGCTCGATCCTCTTATCAAGAAACTCGATACCTTGTCGTTCGGTAATGGTCGCATCCTGAAGGTACTTAATGAGTTTTTTGCTCTGCAAAAAGCCATTCCGATGGAAATGATTGACCAGGATCACCCGACATTTGGGCAAGTGCTTACCTTCCTTTCAATGTGTTCTGACAGCGACAAGCTTGAACGAATCATTGATGGGCAATTTTCAGTAAGCAAGCTCATAGAGGATATGAAACGGTCGGTAACGGTTTCCAGCTCGTCTGGACCAGAGCCAACCATACCAAAATCAACCCAACCTGCGGCTGTGACAACGCACACCATAACGGCTGGGGCTTACTTCTAGGGAGGTTCGTATGAACAAACTGCAAACCGCCCTGGAAAGGGCTCTACCTATTGTTGCGGCTGCCTATGGCGAACAGTTCGGTGTCAATGTTGTGCTGTCTGGCACGGACGCATACACCGATGGTGAGACCATTTACTTGCCTTTGCTGAACGCTATGAGTGAGCTGAGAGAAGTGTTGTTTGGCTATCTCGCTCACGAAGCTGCGCACGTTCGATCATCGGATTTCAACACCTTGAAAAAGTGTAAGAGTCCGATGGAGAAATCCTGTACCAACCTCATCGAGGACATCAGGATCGAGCGTCTCATTCAGGAAGTGTTTCCTGGTACTCAGTTTACGCTGAATGCCATGTGGAGCTATATCGTGGAGCAGGGCATGAGCCCTCCCGCGACGCCTGAAGACAATGAAGCAACCCAGTTGTTTCAGTACCTCTTACATCGCTTGCGATCGGAGGTGCTGCATCGGGACGCTTCAACTCCGCTGGCGGAGTCAAGCCAACGGGTGGTTGAACAGACATTTCCGGTAGGTTTTTTCGTCCGTTTGGATGGCTTGCTTGGAAAACACTTGGACAACTTAACCTGTAGCGACGACTGCCTGAAGTTGGCGAGAGCCATACTCAAGGCCTTGAAGGATGCTGAAGAAGAGGAACGCCAACAGCAACAAAACCAGGAACAACAGCAGCAAAGCAGCGATTCATCGCAAGGTGATCAAAGCCAACAAGCTGGTGGATCGGGTGGAAGTGGTGACGGCGAATCACAACCTCAACCGGGAAAGGCAGACTCATCGAACGGTGGTGATGCTAACCAGGGGACAGGAGACTCACAGCAGTCCAGCGCAGACAGTGATGGCAACGGCAACCAGGCTCAGGATACTGGGTCAGGAAACCAGTCATCGTCGGCCCAAGGTGCATCGGATTCGTCCGGTGATCAGGGTCAACCTCAAGGTGGCAACGGTGCTTCTTTGCATGAGCGGCTCATTAACGAGACCAATCTGCCAGAGGATGCCGTTGGGCAGCTACGAGAGCAATTGGCAGATCAAGCCCGTAAAGACAACGATGGAGAACGTGTGGCCATTGATACGTCCAGCGTGGGGAGTGATGCCCGAAATCATGGTGATACCAGTAGTTTGAAAACCGGCATTCTTGCCTCTTCAACTATTCGGTCGCGCCTGCTCGGTCTGCTGCAAGCCCAAACCCGTCAAAAGCAATGGTTACATACCAGAGGCAAGCGGGTAGACGGCAAACGCCTGGCCAGACTGCCAACCGGCGATTCGCGGGTGTTTATCCAGCGAGAGGAGATGCAACGACCTGACACTGCGGTTCATGTGCTGCTTGATTGCAGCGGTTCCATGAATCGAATTCAGGAAGTCGCAAATCAAGCCACGGTGTCCTTGGCATTGGCTGTATCCACTATCCCGAAGTGTGACATCGCTGCGTCGATGTTTCCGGGTATTGGTGGAGAGGTCAGTCCGATACTGCATCGTGGTCAGCCTGTTCGTGCTGGTCTGGGACGATTCGCTGTTTGCTCAAGTGGCGGTACACCATTGGCAGAAGCCATGTTGTATGCCGCCAGAGAGTTAGTGGCGAGTAAGCGTCAGCGCAAGGTGCTCATCATCATCACTGATGGTGCCCCAAATAATGGGGGAGCAGTTCGATATTTGAACGACCTTGTTGCTGGTCACGTTGATACCTATGCAATTGGTATCGGCTCAAATGCGGTTAGTCAGTACTTCGAGAAGTGGTCTGTGATCAACGATGTGAAGGAGCTTCAAAAAGCGCTTTTCACGATAGCTGGCCAATTCCTCGACCTGCACTAATGGCTTCGCTCAACACCCTGCGGGGATACATCTCCCCCGCACGGGTGAGGTGTGTCTTCCCGCTACACCGGGAGGTCCACTATGGAGCAACTGTCATTGATGGACTTGCTTGAGGCGCTTGAGAACGACACAAAGTTCGAGGGTGACCTGGAGAAGATCCTTACCGATGAAGATATTCCGTACCTTCGGGAAAACCTACTAATCGAGTCAGTGAAATCTGCCTTTGGTGAAAGTCGTGGTGGCCAGAAACGTAAGCCATCTGATGAAGCCTGGGAGTGGATTATTTCGGAAGATCGGGAGCTGCCGTTCTCGTTCAACCAATGCTGCCTCGCTTGTGGAGTCGATCCCGACAAGATGCTTGATTGGCTGCGTTACTACAAACGCAAGTTCATGAGCTAACTCAACCCAAACCTGGGACATAAACACTGTGTCCCTATGGGCATGGTGTGTCCCTCACTCAACGAAAGGTAAACACCATGTCTAATACTCAACAAAATGTAATTAAACATCAGCAGGTAAATGCACGCGGTACACCGATTCGCCAAATCACGGTTTATACCCCGGAGCGAGTAACAGAGCTGTTCTATCAGTTTGTTATGGAGCAATGGGTACCGTACAAGCGAGTCGTTCATTCCGTGCATTGATAAAGGGGCCTCGCCCCTTTGTTTCACTGGCTGACAGTGGAACTGAAAAATTTGGTGAAACTGTCAGAGGGAGATACCTATGAAGAAACGAAACTCAACTGAAATGAAGCGCCGAATGGAAGGCCGTTGGCTTGCTGCTTTCAAAGCACTCGCGCCAGCACTGGATCAGGCCATCGACAACCTCGGTACGAATGTACCTTGCCCGGTTGAAGGTGGAACGGACGGTTTTAGGCTTTTCAAAGACGCCAACTACACAGGCGGTGGAGTAAAACAGTCATGGCGTATTATCCCGGAAGGGATCGATATGCTCATGTGGGTAAATGATTGGTCCTTTACCAAGGTCTACGATGAACTTGAAGCCTGGTTGGGTGATAAACCTGTCGAGGCTGGACCGAAATATCTACCAAAGCCTAAGCCTGTAGATGAAGAGGGTCTGCGCAAGTGGCTGAACAGGATTTGGAAAGAGGCATTGCCTTTGACCGATCTTGCAGCTTATCCAGCTCGGGCTTACTTCAGCTACCGTTGGGTGAATACTGCTGCATTGTCTGCCAACGATGTGCGGTTTCATCCTTGTCTTAACTACAAAGACAAACAGGGCAACGTTCTCGGTAAGTTCGGAGCAGTCCTGTCCCTGGTGCGCAATAACGAGGGAGAGCCAGTCGCGATACATCGGACGTTCATCACTAAAGGTGGATTGAAGGTAAATCTCGGCAAAACTCATAAACCTAAGAAGATGACGCCTTCTGTGAATCAACGCAGTAAGGGGCGGCATATTCGGTTGTTTGCACCACAAAACGGTTACTTGGGAGTCTCTGAAGGTCTGGAAACTGCGCTCGCGGTATACCAGGCTAAGCAGTTTCCCGTTTGGCCGGGCCTGTCCAACACAATACTTCAATCGTTCGTTCCTCCAAAGGGCGTGCATACGATTCTGAATTTTGTGGATAAAGACAGAAACAAAGCAGGGGAGAATGCGGCGGAAATTCTTCGGGCAAATTTAGCGCCTAAAGGTATTCGCGTTATCGACCTGTTACCTCCAACGCCGATTCTCGATACCGATGAAAAAGGTGTTGATTGGGCGGATCAGTTGAAAAGGGATGCCAGTGGCTTTGGTCTGATAGACCAGGCACTTGCCTTCAGCCGACTGAAACAAGCCTGACTACCTCAACTACTACCCTGCGGGGACACACTCCCCGTAAGGGGAGTAGTGTTTCTGCGGGTTTCCTCAACATAAGGAGATCAATATGCAGAATGATTTATCAACCATGCAGTCGGTCGAAATACCGGTTAGCAAACTTGAACAAATGGCTTATGGCCATGCGACAGCCCAATTCATTAGCTGTGACAACGGCTTTGAAGGCACCTGGTTTGAACGCTATCAGTATCTGTCTGAGTG
This sequence comes from uncultured Chloroflexota bacterium, assembly GCA_913042135.1. GTDB lineage: Bacteria > Chloroflexota > Dehalococcoidia > Lucifugimonadales > Lucifugimonadaceae > Lucifugimonas. The sequence continues at coordinate 69,444 of CAJWJL010000001.1, forward strand.
TGTTTCAGACAACAAAGAGCCTGAAGGGTGGGTTGCGTGGCAGCCGTTTGAAACATGGGAATGGAGCGACATCGTTGAGCAGATCGACAGTGAAGCTGACTCATTTCTTTCCACAATGAAGCAAGCGCTGGAGTATGCCAAAAATAGCATTGTTGCTTCAGCAATTGATTGCTCACTCGATAGCGATATGAATCAGTTGGATATGATTCATTTGATCGAGCTGGGTTCCAAAGAGCAGTAAACCACTGGTGAAGTAATTCACCAACATACGATGAATTCGACCCTGGAGGGTGTTGCCCTTCAGGGGCTACATCCGTCCGGACGTTGAGGTCATTAAACGAAAGGAAGGTGTAGTATGGATAATCGTAGAATGTTCAGGGAAATCAGCAGGCTCCGCACAACGGACCTGTTGATTGCCAAGATGGACTGCACCAGGAGAATTGCCCTGTTTAAATCGTTGAAGCTTGGTCTTCTCGGTTTGCTGGGTATCTTCGTTGGCCATGTTGCCAAATCACTGTTAGCGGCACAAGCTATGTCTTGGATAGACTACCTGTCTGTCTCTCTGGCTATGTACTGTGTGATTGGCTATTTGGTCCTCGATGCTCTTGAAGCAAGTTCAACCGCTCTAAAAGAGCTGATCTGCGACCTACTTGCCCTCCGGATGAGTAGGACCGGGAAGAAGTCTTGACAAAAGGCTTCTCTGGGATTATTTAACTAAGAGGGTACAAGTTATGTGGATCACAGTCATGAATCTTTTAATGCTGTTAGCTGTTGCGTTATTACTACTGTTTACTGGGATAGCCGTTCGCGCCTATGTGCAAGAGCGTCACTCCTGGAAAGACATTGAAGTAAAAGCGAGCCAGTCTGGCATAAAGGGATTTGATGAATAACAGTTAAGGGCCTCTTCGGAGGCCTTTTTCTTATCCGTATTATTTTGATGGGCAGAAGGGCGATACTTCCAAGTATGCCGCGTTAATTGAGCAGGCAAAATGATATAGCTTCCAAAAGCCATCCAGCTTGTTTCTTTCCAGTACATCTTTCACGGTTCGTGAATCACAAAGCAGCCTTGGTAGGCGGATAACGTCACCATCGGCCATTTACGGTATAGGAAATGGTTTGAATGTCCGGTATGGACTGAGAAAGTAAGCACGAGATTTCAGCTTCAGATACTTCTAGTTTTTCGACATCCGCGACGGTATATGAGCGGATCTCTTTTCCAGGAATAAATTCCAAATAATCTGCCTTATCTCCTATAGCCTGTTCAATGTAAGGAACGGCGCTCATTATCAGTTTATGTCGAAGTAAACTCGATATTTCAGGCTCGCTTACCAGGTCAATTCTCAGGCGAGGTAATGGTGCATCCATCCGGTACCAATGCACGAGATCAATCCCTTCACTGCGGCTTTTAACCAGGTGCTGAAGTTCTCGAAAGAATAGGGTGCTGGATGGTATGGATAAGGTTTCCGATACGTCTATATCGCTAAAGTCGGTCATGTTGTCCCCCGGTTCGTCTTGGACCGACTCCTCATACTATGCACCGAACGTCCGGTGTCATCAAAAAACTGGAGATTTCTAAAGAAAGTCAGGCCATTAAGGAGGTAGTTCTTCAACATGGAGTGTTTCGCCCGAAGATTTGCGGAAACTGAATACAAACACACCAGCGATAGAACCTGGTTGCAGCGGCTTGCTAAGGCGTGTCGCGCATGTGCGACAAAGTATAACGTAAAGTCGCACATATGAGACAGCTACGGCGCAGATTATCTGCATTCATGAAGGCAAAAAGAGGTGACAAGCCCCTTCGGGAGTTTGCGGCTAGGTATGCCTTGTCAAAAGACACTGTAGCTCGTATTGAGAGCCAAGATCAAAATGTGACCATCGACATGCTGGAGCATATGTGTAAGGTATTTCGGTGCGATGTAGGTGATCTCTTCCCGCCAGTTGATGTGAGCTCTGCTGACGGGGAATAGCCGTTATTTTTTCGACTCTTTTGCGATCTCAACCAATTCAGCCTGAAGTGACTTGTTATCGTCTCGTGCTTCTTTCAATTCTTCTTTGAGGCCTTTGATTTGCTCGTTTCGCTCGTCAACTCGTGCGGACAGGGCAGCCAATTCAGTCTGAAACCGCGCATTCTCTCCTTGGGCAGCGTCCAGGTCGGACTTCAATTTCTGGATCTCTTCACCTTGTTCGTGCTCCAGTGTGAGAAGATCTGCAATACGTGTCTCCAGGCGAGAAATCTCATTCAGAGCTTCATCTCTCTCATGGGCTGCGGCGTCTATATTGGCTTGGGCTTCTTGCTGTATTTTTTCAACGGTAGCAGAAGCCAGTTTACTCGCTGCTGTCCACACCTGGCTGAGAGAAGTCTCGATGGCTTTTTTCAGCTCAGATGGAATTTCAAGGGCCGCTACAACTCGTGCCTTTTGCGACTCTCTCCATTCTCGCATGACGGGAGAAATGTGGGATAACGATCCACTCCCCATGCGCTCGCGCACCTGCTCATTGGTTGGGTTCTCGTTGCCCTCGGCAACCAATGCGTTGGCGGCCTCAACGATCCTTTCTTTGATTTCCGGTTTGATCTTCATGGGTATTTTACCTGCTTTGTATCAAATGTATGTATGTATCGTACATACAATACATACTATACGCAACAACCTGAGTCCGTCCAAGACTCTCCTAGTGGAGTTTTTGGCAGTTGCTAGTTTCAGGACCCGTGAGATAGTGGATTTAATCGAATCAGGAGACGAGCATGGACTACAAGTTTTTGAGTGTGGATCTGTCTGCGGCGACCTTTGAGGGACTCTCTTTGTCTCATCATCGGAAGATCGCATTATTGGGTACCATTACCATTTTCCTAATTGGCGCGTTGATTCATTACATCGCTGGTGGTCAGTTCATCATGTATAGCGCTGCTCAGACGTTGGCTAGGGTAACTCCGCTCGGTGTCCTTTACCGACAGGACAAGGCCGTGCTTGATAGAGCCAAAAGAGAGCTGCTCTCGATAGCTCGGGAGGTTCAGTTCAGGGATTACCTGGAATATGGCAAGATCAATCCGGCTATTCGATCCCGTAGTAGTTTGGTGGTGATGGCTCACCAGAAGAAAGGTGATCTGAATCAGTGGATCGGCAGTGCTCGGAATCTTAAGCAACTGGCAAATCTTGTTTATCAGATATACCTAGTTGAACAAATCCTGGCGCAAGACATCGAGTCCGAACTTCAACCTTCCTAAATCATAAAGGGTCATTCTCGCATGACCCTTTAAACCTCCTTTTCCTCTTCAGAATTCATACCATAGCTTCCAGTAAAAATGGAGGCTTGGATGTTTATCAGTACACCCTTTGTCAGATTCGCAGTTAACCGTCTCTATCGCCAAGGCAAGCTGGATAAGCAGCAGCGAGATTACCTGATTCTTCAGGACCGCCAGATCAATGTGATGATCACTATTGGCGCATTGGTACTGCTCGCGGCCTATTACATTCGTTAGACAGGGGATTTCATGTGAGCAATATCGTTCATGTTGACTTTAGTGCAAGGAAATCTGAAAGGGCATTCAGTGCGGACGTGTACTCCTTTGACATGAAAAAGTATCGGTTTCAGGTGGTGGCGACATCGATCACAGAAGCTTATTACGCCTTTGTTGCTGAGGCTGTCCAGCATGGTGTGAATGTCATTCGTTGTATAGCAATTTATCTAGGGCTGTCGGACCAAAGGGCGGAGTACCAGGTTCCAGCAAAGGTTTGGCAACAATATGATCCGGTTGCTGGTGGATTGGTCGAGTTCTGACGATGAATTGGTTCCGATCTCCAAAATCCTACCCATACATTGTTGTTGCCACTGCATCAATACTGATGATGGTAATTCTCACTTCTGGTGAGCCTGTTTCCATCACTTTTCCTTTGCTGCTTTTTATGTCCGCAAAACTCAGCGTCATCTTTGGTGCCGTTGAGATTGGGTTGTCGTCCATCGGGCGTTACGAAAGTAAAGAGGATGTATACCGGGCGATTAGCAGAGCTATCTCTGCATTTGGTATGGCGATGTGCTTCATGTTGTTGATCGGTGCGTATGAGGCCGCGAAGAGGTGAGGGCAGAATCCGTGAAAATTATCAGGATCAGCGAAAGTCATGTCTTAGCAAATGATCGTTGGCTTTATCACGTTCTTGAGCACCTGGATACCTTCACCTTGTTGGAGTGTCGGGGTAGAAGAGAAGTCTGCCTTAGAGATATTACGCACACGCTGATTCTTGATCATTTGGATGAAGCAGAAAGTCCTACAGAAATTTTGAACCAAGTGATGAGTGCTTCCTGCGAAATTAAAACGCTGGTTGTTGTGGCTTCGGAACCAGAAGCAGACATCAGTGGAATCGGTTTTGACCTGCATATAGCAATGCGGCAAGACCTTGATTGCTTGGAAAGCATTGGTGCTGTCTGTGTGAACGACTTGGGCATGGCAGTAAACCTAGTGAAGGACAGTTTGGTGAAAGCAGCATAGGAAACAGAGATGAATGATGAAACGGCACAATTGATGGAGGAGGTGGACACCGAGAATCAAAAATCGGTTTCCTACGACGATGAAACTGTTATCTGGGAAGGAAGGCCTTCTCAGTGGGTGAACCTGGGCACTTTTCTCTGGTGGGGCGTGTTTTTCATCGGTTCTGCCGTATCACTGTTCCTCTGGGATGCAGGTTTGAACGATGGGTACAGTGCTCTCATCAATGAGGCTGTTTATTGGGTTTGTTATGGCCTTATGGGATTGTCGATTATCAGCGTCCTCTACGCCTATCTCTCTGTGCATTATGAGCACACTGTTATCACGCGAAACAAGATCAAGGAAGCGAAGGGGATCACAAGTATCTTCCGGCAGGAGTTGTTCTGCGAGATCAGCGACATTAAAGATATTAACAGCCCTCCAGCCGGGCTTCTTGGTCTTGTGGGGTTGTCAACGCTGGTTATTGAAACTAACGACGACCAGCCAATTATAAAGATCCGTGCGATCAAGAATCGCGACCAATTAATTGAAAAGCTCCTTCCTATTTGGCGCAAGCTGAAAATCGAGCGAAAGGGGTACTTTGGAGACCGATAATGAAAAAGACAAAGTATGCTGCCCTGTTTGGGGGTTTGGCGATTTCCTCCCTATGCCTTGCTGGACCGCCAGAGCGTCATGATCCTGCATTGAGGAATGCTACGAAAGAAACTGCTATTGAGTTTGTGGCCAAGTATTACGCCCATATGGATCGAGGGATGTCCAGGAGGCACCTTGAAAGTTACTGGACCGAAGACAAGATAGAGCAGCTCGATAAACTGACGGTAAGCATTGCTGAGAAAACGGGTAAAGAGCTGGTTCACGAAAGCCAGCGGCTAATGGATCTTGAGCACATGGAATCCCGGTGTGAAGACATTGACCTCGTGAAAGCTAAAGCCTATGGATCGTCATCGAGAAAGGCAAAGCTTGAGTATGTCGTTAACAATCACTGCGAGAGCTGGAGAGGGTCTTTTTCGAGAACCATTCACTTGCGGTTCTCTTCCGATCAGAAACATTGGTTGATTGACGAAATTGAAGATGGAGAAAAGCAATGAGGTTGTTAGGTATCTTGGCCGCGCTCAGTCTTTCATTATTCAGCTCTATTGCAGCGTCAGAGTCGAACAGTCCCGCAGAAAAGCCTTTCCCTGAAGTAACCTTTGACAAGGTTCAGGAAATATTCGGGCATAACTTGGACACTGACGATACCGTCCTCAAGACGCTGTTGTTGGCTATCGGGATGGATCACACATCAACTGAATCACCTCACGCCAACGAGCGGATTGGCATTCCCTATATAGTCCATGAAGGGCCGGGCTATTGGGTGGCGCGTCTTAAATCCGGTGAAAGAAAGCTTGAAGTCCTGGTCAACAATGCCTTGCTTCTGCTTTTCACCAAAGAAGAAATTCCCAAGGCGCAGGAGACGGCTTTTGCATTAATGAAGTCTGCCGCAGACAAAGGGTACTGGCCAGCGGATTACTATGTGGCAGAAAGTAATTTGTCGAAGCACTTGACGGTGGATTACACCGAAGGCTCCTCGTCCGCAAGGGTGATGGATGAAAAGTCAAAGGTGATTGCTAAGGACACCATGACCCGATACAACCGTTGCGCTGACATGGGCTTTGCGCCTTGCCAATATCGAATTGGGTTCTGGCTATCCAACTCAATCAAGACGCTCAAAGATGGGCTGGATGTACTCAGAACGGCGATTCACACCTCCAGAAATGACACTCGCTACCAGGGTGTGCTCGATGGCGCTTTAATCATGGCGGCAAAGGAGATCGTCTTTAAGGGGGATCAGGTCGGCATGGATAAGGTCGTCCGTGAAGAGTACGCCAATCTGGTAAAGCAGCAGCTTGCTATGCTTGGCAGGGCAGCAAAAGACAGCGAAAAGAAGTAACGGGGCGGGCTTCGAGATGGACATTCAATCATCTTCTTTTCGCTACGGCCTATATCTTGATCCGGCACCCGACGATGAGGTTGTGCCCTGCCTGAAAGAGGCAGAGAAGAAGGCAAAAAGCTTATCTATGGATAAAGGTGGCGTGCTCGTTGCCGTCTGGCAGGATGGCGATAGGGTTGTTCGTCTTTTCGCAGGTGGGGATGAGTTTGTTCCTGTGAAGCTCTGATTTTGTATTGCTGGAAGCCCAGATGATAACGTTTATAACCGATATTCTCACACCTGCTGAACCTGACATTCTGAAAGGGTTTGAGCACTATGACTTGGTTTTTGTACCGTTGGATGATGATCTAAGTGCAGACTTCCTTCGGATTTCACCTCCAGAAACTGGGTGGTCACACGATGAACTCTGTCGCCACTCTGGGAGGCTTGAGTGTGGTGACGCTTACCTCGCTCCTCCGGGTATTCCTCTGAATATCCTATCGGCTCAATGGGTCGGTAGCTCTGAGGTTTAAATTGCTACTGACCCAGTATGCGTTGAAATTGTGGTGCAATCTCCTTTGACTCCAGCGGCACAATTCTCCTATTGGCTCAGTATCTGCTGTACCGCCTGAAGAAGCTGCTCTGGCGTGCGGTACCCCTTCAGGAGGTAGTCCTGACCTGTCTGGTTATCCAGGATGCGGATAGCCGGTGTCGCAGTAATACCGGCGCGGCGGCCATCTTCATAATCCTGATTGATCTTGCCCTTATGGTCATCCGAGGCAAGACAGTTACCGATGAGGCTTCCGTTAAGTCCGAATGATCGAACGTATTCCGGAATATCACCCAGGCCTTTGCCATTTCCTTTTGTGTCCATCATGAACCTTTCCAGGGCGATCCACGCGGTTCGGTTGTCATAGGCTTCCTTTACGCACTCAATGGCTTGGCTCTCAATAGCCGCGACCGGGTTATGGCTGCCGAGGGGAAAGTGTTTGAATTCCCAGTTAATCACGCCTTGCGAGTGTTCTACGACTTGTTTGATGCTCCCGTGCATCTTTCGGCAGTAAGGGCATTCGATGTCTCCATACTCTTGGAGCGTAATTCTCGCGTTGAGCTCACCATAGATCAGTCGGTTGTCCGGCGTAGATACCTGGGCTAACTGAAACTGTTCTTCCAAGCTGGACAGGAGTTCTTGCGCCTTGCGCTTCTCCAGTGAGGATAGCCGGTCATCGACCAGTGTGATCACGTCATGTTGAGAGAGGTGCTCTACGGGGGGTTGGTCAGTGCTGGCCTTCAGGTTAATCAGCTCCGTGTGTAGATAGATGTTGGATGCTATAAGAGCGACTGTTGAGATGCTCAAAACCCCGGTTATTAACTGATTTCCGCGCATAAAATCCTCATTTTTCTAGCAAATAAGGCACTTTAATCAATCTGGTTGTTGAGATCCGGGTTAATGGGTCAGGTATCCTCAACCTATTACCATGAATACTCAAAGTTGTTTTACAGTATAAAAACTTTACAGTAAATAAATTTTGGGGTAGCCTGATTATGTGATGGTTTAATGAGGCTACTCATGGCTGATGAAAAGCATGAAGTTCTACTAAGGCTGAGAGCAATTGAATTGCTGGCATACTGGGAGGGACGATTGGTTACCAATCGGCTCATGTCCTGGTTTGGTATCAGCCGACAACAGGCTTCATCTGATATTAAGCGTTATATAAGTGTTCACAATCCTGGCTCCCTTTATCACGATCCGGGAGTTAAAGGGTATGTCCCACAAGGGGACTTCCAACCGGTCTTAACGAAGGGTCATATCAACGAATACCTGGATATGATTTCCGGTCTGGTCAGCGAATCTGTCGCTGTGACTCTCGAATCCGAAGATCATCTTGCTGCTGTCCAACTGCCCGATCGCACGGTTCGGCCAGAAATAGTCCGAGAAATATTGCGAGCTTGCCGGACGCAAACCAGCGTAAAAATCCTCTACGCCTCTATGACCAACCCTGTGTGGAGTGAGCGTGTTATATCTCCGCACACACTGGTTTATACAGGGTTCCGTTGGCATGTTCGTGCGTACTGCCACAAGCGTGGTGAATTCCGTGACTTCATTCTGTCCAGGATAGACCGGACACCAAAACCTGCTACAGAGTCGTCACCCGATCCAATGCACGACTCATTGTGGAATGAGCAGATCCTGTTAACCATTGTGCCGAACCCAAAGTTGAACGATGGGCAGAAAGCTCTGGTAGAGAAGGATTTTGGTATGCCCGATGGTCGGTTACAGATTTCGGTGAGAAAAGCACTGGCACACTATACCTTGCAGCGTTATCAGGCGGCGATAACCGTTGATGAAGCAGCCGATGAGTTTAAGTTCCCCATCATCCTACTGGATTCAGATCGAAAGAAGCTGAGTCCTTTTTTGTTTGGCTCAGAGTCTTAGGGGAGGTTGAGTTTGATAAAGCAGTTCCATTATGACAGCGACATGGCGGGTGGCTCCCTCATGGTGAGAGAAAGCCGTATCGTTGCTGGTTTGCTAATGGACGGCGTAACACCTGAACAGTGGGATGAAGCAATTCGTGTAGAGAACGTGTTGCAAAAACGCACGCCAGCGTCAGCAAAGCGAAATGCCACGGCGATTCGCAAACGACTTGAGCGTCTGGAGCCGGAGTTCTGGCGAGCGTTGAGAGATGGTGATGACGAGCTGGCCACACAGGTGGCCTTTTGTGGTGCGCTGGAGCGGAATCTTTTGTTGGTGGAGTTTATGGAGACGGTACTTCGTGATGCCTACATGTCGAGAGCTGAGCATCTCGATGCGTTTGTTTGGGCGGATTTTCTCGAAGACCGGTCGCATAGAGATCCAGCTATTTGTGACTGGAAGGAATCCACGAAAAAGAAAATGGGGCAGGTGGTGTTTCGTATGCTTGCCGAGGTTGGGTACCTGAAGAGTACACGAAAGCTTGAACTACAGCATGTTGTGGTAAGGCCTGAAGTCAAAACCATGCTCGAAGAGCATTACAAACAGAGAATTAAAAAGTGCATGGAAGTGTCGGCATGGACGCGATAAGTGCATTGGGAGCAACTATGGATCAACGACTACATGACCGGCTGAATCAGATACCAGACAAGATTCTGTCCCCAGAGTTTTTGAGTGGGCAGGGACTGGGAAATGAAATTGGCTTCTGGATATTTGATTACGAGCCTGAGCAAGAACTTGGGGTTCGAGAGTATATCGAATTCCTTGAGGTTATGTTGGCCAAGAAGCACAGCCATTTGAAGGTGGTTAACATCAATCTTCTCAAGTGCCTGGTCGGTTATCTTGCCGATCGCAACTTCGTTGATAAAGCCATAGAGATGCAGAAGATCAAAGGTGATGAGGCCTTGATGAAAGCCTTGAAAGGGCCGCTGCACATGGACAAATTCGCGCCTTACCTGACAGAAAAACATTCCGCTACCGAGCAGGACATCATCTTCATTACTGGAGTGGGTTCTGTTTGGCCGTTATTGCGAGCACACAACCTGCTAAACAGCCTTCATTCACTGTTGGGGCATAAGCCTGTCGTCCTGTTTTATCCCGGCCAATACAACGGCCAGGCAATGAGCCTGTTCGGGAGAATACCCAGCAACAATTACTACAGAGCCTTCAGGTTGGTTCCGTAAGCGATGGCGACCAATTAATAAGAATTTCAGGGGAATCAACACACTATGAACATCAAAGAACTCTTTTTTAAGCCACTGGATCGCTCAATTAACGGCGTTGTTAAGGCTGACCAGGATGATGATGCCACTGTTTACCAGGAACTGGATGAATATGTGGTGACCAATGAGCTGGAGAAGCATTTTCGGGATTTCTTTCAGTCCTACGGTACCGATCTCAATGACCCCTCCATCGCTAACCGAGTGGGGGTGTGGATTTCTGGTTTCTTCGGCTCTGGTAAATCGCACTTCCTGAAGACCTTATCCTATATTCTGGCCAACAAGGTGGCGCGGGATTCAGAAGGTAACGAGCGCAGTGCAGTTGCGTTTTTTGATGAGCACAAGATCCGAGATGCCTTTATCCGTGCAGATATTGATAAAGCCGTAAGCGGTCATTCCGATGTCATTCTGTTCAATATTGACAGTAAGGCCAGCTCAAACGATGACGGCAACCCTATCCTTAATGTCTTCCTGCGAGTGTTCAATGAGCACCAGGGTTTTAGCGGCGATCACCCGCACATCGCGCACATGGAACGCCATTTGGCCCAGAAAGGTGCCTATGAGACCTTCAAGGCTGCTTTTGAAGAATCCAGCGGTCTGTCATGGACTGAAGAACGTGACGGGTATCAGTTCTACCAGGATGACGTAGAGAAGGCCATTTCCAAGGCGTTGAACCTGTCGCCGGATGCTGCCCATAAATGGTTTGAAGAGTCCGAAGAGACGTTCAGCGTATCTGTGGAGAATTTCTGTCACTGGGTTAAAGAGTACCTGGACAGTAAAGATCCGAAACACCGGATACTGTTCCTGGTGGATGAAGTCGGTCAGTTTATTGGCAGTAATACTCGCCTGATGCTGACCTTGCAAACCATCACGGAAAACCTGGGCACCATCTGTAAGGGGCGTGCCTGGATCATAGTAACCTCTCAGGCCGATATGGACGCGGTACTGGGCGAGCTGTCATCTTCCAAGGCCAACGATTTCTCCAAGATTGCCGGTCGGTTCAAGACCCGGTTGTCGCTGTCCAGCTCGAATACCGATGAGGTTATCCAGAAGCGTTTGCTGCGCAAAACACCGGAAGCGGCGGATATGCTCAAGTCCGTGTTCGACCAGAAAGGCGACATTCTGAAGAACCAAATTACCTTCGATCGCTCCGGGCCTACGCTCAAGAACTTTGATGGTCCAGATAGCTTCGTCAATAACTATCCTTTTGCGCCATACCACTTCCAGTTGGTTCAGAAGGTTTTTGAGGAGATCCGTAAAGTCGGGGCCACCGGGGCGCACCTGGCTTACGGTGAGCGGTCTATGCTGGACGCCTTCCAAATGGCCGCCAGCTCCATCGCCAAGGAAGAGGTGGGAGCCCTCGTGCCTATGCACCGCTTCTATAGTGCCGTTGAGGGCTTTTTGGATACAGCCGTCAAACGCACCATCGATCAGGCCGGTGAAAATGCCACGCTGGACAGTTTCGATGTTCAGATGCTCCGCACATTGTTCATGATCCGCTATGTAGACCTGATCAAAGGAACTCTCGATAACCTGGTCACCCTGTCGATTGAGAAAATCGACGATGACAAGCTGGCGCTACGCAAACGTATCGAGGAGAGCCTTCAGCGTCTGGAGAAGGAAAGCCTGATCACTCGTAATGGTGATGAGTTCCTGTTCCTGACCAACGAAGAGCGGGACATTACTCAGAAGATTAAGGCTACTGACGTTGCCAGCTCGGAAGAAAACAAAGAACTGAGCAACCTGATTTTCAAAGACCTTCTGCGAGATACCAATAAATACCGGCATCAGCCCAACAAGATGGACTACAGCATTGGCCGGTACCTGGATGGGCATACCCTGGACGGTAAGTATGAAGCTGACCTGAAAGTGGAAGTGGTGTCACCGCTGGACACTGATTACAGCCAATACTCTGAGGCTGGCTGCATCAACAAAAGCGCAGAGGGCGAAGGTCAAATCCTTATTAAGCTGGGCGATGATAAGCAGTTCTTCAGTGAACTCCGCACCTGGCTGAAGACCAACAAGTTTATTCGTCTGAACGACGATGGTACCCAAGCGGACATTACCCGTATCTTGGCTGATCGTGGTCGGGAGAACCAGGAGCGTAAAAAGCGCCTGCGTGCCCGGATGGAAGACATGCTGTTGAAAGCGGAGGTCTACGCTCTTGGTCAGCATCTTTCTCTATCTTCATCCAATGCACTTACCAAGCTTGATGAGGCCTGCCGCTACCTTCTGGAGAATACTTACACCAAGCTGAGCTATATCAAGGTCTACCAGCAAGACCCTTGGCGCGAGCTTAATGCCGTTCTGACCGTCGATGATATTGGACAAATGGGCCTGTCATTGGAAGGTGAAGAGGGTAATCCAAAGGCAACCCGCGATGTTGAGCAATACATCGGGCTTAGGGCGACCGGGACCGAGCGTATCCTGCTTTCAGACATTGTTGAGCGTTTCGCGAAGCGACCGTATGGCTGGCCAGATGCTGAGATTCTGTTGATTGTTGGCCGTTTGGCTGCGGCTGGCCGGATCTCGTTCCAGCTTGGGGGTGGAACGCTGCCTGTCAGGGAGGCGCTGGAGCCTCTCCAGAATACACGCCGTCGTCGCGAAGTCTCAATTATCAAGAAACGCCAAACGGATGAAGCAGTGCTGAAGCAGGCGCGTAACCTGACTCAAGACCTGTTCTCTTCGATGGGACCGGCCACCGAGAAGGAGTTGTTTGAGTTTTACACCCAGCACTTCAGCAAGTGGCTGGCCAATCTCAAATCCTACAAAAGCAAAACCGATGTGGGCCGTTTTCCAGGAAAGACAGTGATTGAGCAGTCAATCCTGACTCTGGAGCGCTTGCTTAGCAACGATGATAGCTTCGATTTCTTCAAGCAGGTCGTGGATAAGAAGGATGATTACCTCGATCTGGAGGAGGATTACCGGGACATCCACGAATTCTTCAGTAACCAGATCCACACCTGGCAGCAGCTTCAGCAGGCACTTCGTCACTTTGATAAGAACCGTCAGGCGTTGGAGAAGGACGCGGAAGCCAGTAAGGCTTTGTCGGAACTGCAATCTATCGAATCAGCAGATGCGCCTTACGGGATGTTGCACAAGGTCGCTTCTCTGGTCAGCGCAGTAGAAACCGTCAACGAACGTCTGCTAACTGAAAAGCGAACCCATGCCATTGAGCGAGTGGACGACAAAATCAAACAGCTTGAAGGTGAGATCGCCAAGAGTGGTATTGGCTCACCTGAGCTGAGCAACCGGCTACTTCGTCCACTGCAACTGGTCAAATCAGATTTGGAAACGGAAACCAGTATTGCTGGTATCTACATGCTGCAAACCGAAACAGCCACTGAACGCTTTGATGATGGCCTGTATGAGCTTGAGCGAGCGGTTCAGGCAGAGATTGAGCGCCGCGCCAAGGCAGAACAGGCAGCGAAAGCTCAGCAAACTAACCCAACCGGTGCAGATACGTCCACACCGGTCCCGAATACAAAGCCAGAGCCACCCGTTGCTAAGCCTAAACCTGTTGTCGAGGTGAATGTGTCCAGCGTCTACAACAAGACCTGTGAAGGCGTGTACTTGGAAACTGAAGAATCCATCGACCAGTTTGTGGAAGCCCTCAAAGCTGAGTTGAAGAGCATTGTTCGCAATGAAAAGCGCGTGCGTATTCGCTAAGGAAGTAATCACATGAACACAAACAACGTAAAAAAATACGCACCTAAAGCCCGTAAAGCCTTCATTGAGGCCATGAGTAAACAGGCAGCGAAATATGGGATTACCAAAAAGAAAATCGAGCCAGCGGAGCAGAAGGGCGACCTGGTTCTGATTGGTGATAGACCGTTTCCGGCTTCGGTTATCAAACCTCGTGAACGCTTGGTAAAGCGCATTGAGCAGCAAGGCTTCGACCAGGTAATGGAGCATGTGGCCTATAGCTGGTTTAACCGTCTATGCGCAATTCGCTACATGGAACGCAAAGGGTTCCTTGACCACGGGCGTCGGGTATTGAGCGCGACTGACGGCAGTGCCGGTGTGCCCCAAATACTGGAAGAGTGTCTGGATGTCGAGTTGCCCGGCCTGGACCAGGCCAAGGTTAGAGAACTGAAGCTTGATGGCACCAAAGACGAAGAGCTTTACCGTGAGCTGTTGCTGGCCCAGTGTCATGCCTTGCACCAAGCAATGCCATTTCTGTTTGAGGCGGTAGCAGATGAATCCGAGCTGCTGTTGCCAGAGAATCTGACCAAGACCGACTCATTGATTCGTGACCTTGTTGCCAGTGTTCCTGATGAAGACTGGGAGCACATTGAGATTATTGGCTGGCTCTACCAGTTTTATATTTCCGAGAAGAAGGATCAGGTTATGGGCAAGGTCGTGAAGAGCGAGGATATTCCAGCCGCGACACAGCTTTTCACGCCTAATTGGATTGTTCAGTACTTGGTTCAGAATTCGGTTGGTCGCCAGTGGCTTCAGACGTATCCCGATTCTCCACTCAAGGAGAAAATGCCGTACTACATCGAACCTGCTGAGCAAACGTCTGAAGTGCAGGCACAACTTTCGTCATTGATTCCAAAAGAACTCAAGCCGGAAACACTGTCCTGTATTGACCCAGCAGTCGGTAGCGGTCATCTGCTAATCGAAGCGTACAAGGTATTCAAAGCCATCTACGAAGAAAGGGGCTATCGAACTCGCGATATTCCGCAGCTTATTCTCGAAAACAATCTTTTTGGCCTTGATATTGATGACCGTGCCGGACAATTGGCCGGGTTCGCGTTGATGATGCTGGCGAGAGAGGACGATCGACGAATCTTCAGTCGCAATATAAGACTCAATGTTTTGTCATTACAGGAAAGCTCCAATGTAAATCTGCCTTCTATATGGAGGTCATTGAACTTGACCGGAGAATGGCAGAGTGGCACATCGCAAGGACTATTTGAAGAAGAGCAGCAGGACCTGAGTGCTTTTGCAGCAGATAACCGCTACCAGTTGCTTCAGAAAACATTAGAACGATTCAAACAGGCTAAGACCTTCGGTTCCTTAATTGATGTTCCTAATGAGGACTATCAGAGTCTGAAGAAGCTTTTCACTACCCTTTGCGAATTGGAGGGTGCGGGCGACTCAATGCAAAAGGCAGCGGCAGCACAATTGATGCCCTATGTTTATCAGGCTGTTTTGTTGGCGCAACGATATGATGCAGTTGTTGCTAATCCCCCATATATGGGGAATAGAAAAATGAATAAGTTGCTCAAAGATTTTGTGAGCAACAGTTATCCCACATCCAAGACAGATATGTTCTCTGTTTTCATGGAGCGTGCATTTGGACTGTTAAAAGATAATGGTTATAACTCACAAATTAATATGCAGTCATGGATGTTTCTTTCTAGTTATTCTGGGTTGCGTGACCATCTTATTAATTTACATACAATAGAAACGATGGCGCATTTTGGCCCTAGAGCTTTCTCTCAAATTTCCGGTGAGGTTGTCCAAACAACAGCGTGGACAATAAGGAAACATCATATAGAGAGTTATAAGGCCAAGTACTACCGCCTATTGGAAGGAGGAGAACAGCAGAAGGCCAAAGATTTACTGAGTAGGAAAAATGAATATGTTGTGTCATCCGAGGTATATAAAAGTATACCTGGAAGCCCGCTCGCTTACTGGGTATCTGATACTGTAAGACGAGCGTTTGATTTATACCCTGCTTTATCAACATTTGCAAAACCAAGGCAAGGACTAGCTACTTCGGATAATGATAGATTTTTACGTTTATGGCATGAGGTTTCTTTAGGAAACGCATGTCTTGATGCGAAAAGCAGAGACGAAGCAAAACTATCTGAAAAAAAATGGTTCCCATGTCAAAAAGGAGGGGGATACAGGCGGTGGTATGGAAATCATGAGTATTTTGTGAATTGGGGTGATGATGGAAGAGAACTTCTTGATTATGCAGCTAAATTGTATGGCTCTCCAACACGAACAATAAAGAACATTCAGTTCTATTTTCGTGATGGATTAACATGGTCCACACTATCTTCGGCGGGAATGACAATGAGATATTCGCCGAGCGGATTTATTTCAGAAACAAAAGGAGCTGTTTGTTTCTTTGATAGTGAAAATGAAAAACTAAAGACACTGGCCGTTCTTAACTCCAATATCGTAGATCCTCTGATATTAACGATGAGTCCAACATTGGACTTCCATGAGGGGCCTGTTGGTCTAATTCCTATAAACAGGAATATCGACGAATCTGTGATTTCGTTGTCTGAAGAGTGCGTGGCTATTGCCAAGGATGATTGGGATTCAAAAGAAACATCTTGGGATTTCAAAAGGCATCAACTGTCTTCGTATCAGGGGGCGGTCGAGGTTGCAATCAAAGACATTTTGGATCGAGCAAGAGATAAAACAGGTAGAGTAAAAGAGTGTGAGGAAAGGATTAATGAGATCGTTATAAATTCATACGGTCTTAATAAAGAAATAAGTCCTTATGTCTCAGCTTCGGCTATTACCTTGGATAATAATATTCACTTTGCCTACTCTAGTATTTTAGAGGAAACAGATAAGGTTAAGGCTTACATAAGCGATTTGTTTGCAGAGTTCATTTCCTATTCGATTGGAGTTATGTTTGGACGATATTCTCTGGATGTGAACGGACTTGTTTATGCACACTCCGGAAATGTGGGTTTTTCTGATTTGGTAAAAGAAGGGAAATATGAGACTTTTCCCGTAGACGATGACGGCATTATTCCGTTAACTGATCAAGAATGGTTCCCTGATGATGCAACCAATCGATTCCGTGATTTTGTCAATGTCGTTTGGGGAGAATACCACCTTCAAGAAAACCTCGACTTCGTAGCCGATTCTCTCTGCCTGCACGCTATCAAACCGAAGAAATCCGAATCGTCGATAGATACGATTCGTCGGTACCTGTCTACCCAGTTCTATAAAGACCACCTAAAGACCTACAAAAAACGACCAATTTACTGGCTGTTCAGCTCTGGCAAGCAAAAGGCTTTCGAGTGCCTGGTTTATCTGCACCGGTATAACGAAGGTACGCTGGCGCGTATGCGTACTGAGTACGTCATTCCCCTGACAGCGAAGATGGCGGCTTATGCTCAAAAGCTGGAGAACGACAAAGAAGCCAGTGGATCGGCAGCGGAGGTGAAGCGGCTTGAAAAAGAAATTGCCCAACTGCACAAGCAGCAGGCTGAGCTGAGTGAGTTCGATGAGAAGTTGCGCCATTATGCTGACCAGAGAATAAGCCTGGATCTGGATGATGGCGTAAAGGCCAACTACGGCAAATTTGGTGATTTGCTGGCAGAAGTGAAAGCCATTACCGGCGAGGCTCCGGAGGCTCTGTCATGAATCTGAACCAGCTTCGAGAGGGCCTTGAGCAGGCCTTCTACAAAGAGAACCATCGCCTGGTGTTCTGGTATGACCCGGAGCAGTCATTTGTGGATGAGCTACCGTCCCTGTCTCTCGTGGACGTGCAGATCCTCAACATGGCCAATGAATCAGCATTGGGTACCAAGCTCAAATTGGAGTTGGAAGATAAGGCCGGTAAGTATCTCCTGTACTTCCCATTTGCCGAGCCAGATGTAGAAAGAGACTGGTTGCTCGACATCAAGTTGTACTCCAGATGCTTCTACGCCGATCGCTTCTCAATCATCTTCAATGAGCTTGGACTGCACCAGCAAAGCTTGAGAGAGCACCTCGCCAAGCGAGACAAATTCCTTGCCAGTAAAGCAAGGCTGACGGCTCTACAACGCTATGTTCAACCTGACTTTGATGAGTCTGATCTGGACATGGCCATGATCGCTTCTGTGGTGAAGGCGGAAAGCTGTGATCTCCCGCATGTGATCCTGGCGCTTGCTGAAGAAACAGTTGCGGATGACCTTGGACTGGAGGCCAATCCAGCTTCTCTCAACGAACTTGAAAAATACGACTTAATCCCGGCATTGGTAGCTGCGCTTCAGTCCGAAATTGGTTACCCGGCTACGGTAGAGGAGTTGAAGGGTGAAGCCCAATTCAAGCTGGGACATTTCTTTATCCGGTTGCTGGTAACCGGCTTCTGCGAGAGCGTCGGTGATGTACCTGGCTGGGCTCAAGAATTGGTAATGTCTTCGGCCAGCTCCCGTGCAACTGCCAGAGCATTACTTTCACGTTGGCGAGACAGTTCACGCTATTACAAAGCGTTCGATGCCGTGTCCGGGTGGGTGGCGATCGCGCTGCGCATCAAAGACAAGATGGGTATATTCGATACTGACCAACTCAGCGATGTTGTCACCTTTGAGGCCGTGGAGCAGAAGATTATTGTCGATCTGGCCGTGGCCATTCCTCATGCTCCCAAGGGGGAGTTGGAACGTTTCCGTGCAATGATAGCTTCTCGCCTGGACGGTTACTGGGCTTCCAAGCATAAAGACGACACGACGCGCCGGAAGTACCGCACCGTTTATACCGCATTGCAGGCTGCTATCGACCTCTTCAGCTTGCGTATTCAGCATGATAGCGGATTCCACTTTGAGTCGAGTGAAGCGCTATACAAGGCTTACGAGCGAGACCTATACCGCTTCGATATGGCCTACCGTCATTACTGTGAAGCGTCCCAGCGTGCTCATGTAGAGATCCTGAAGAAGCTCGATGACGAAGTGGAGAATTGTTACGCCTACTGGTACATCGACAACTTGGCGAAGAACTGGGGTGACCGCGTTGAGGCTGAGCAACGTCTCTCTCAGTGGCGCTTTCCTGGAATACCTAATCAGCAGGACTTCTTTCAGGGACTGGTGAAACCGTTGTTTTCCAAGGCTACCAAGCGCCGGGTTGTGGTCATCATCAGTGATGCCTTTCGCTATGAGGCAGCAGTGGAGCTTCGCGATCGAATCAACGACAAGCGTTACTCTGAAGCTACTCTGTCTTCCCAGCTTGGCGTTGTCCCAAGTTATACGACATTGGGGATGGCGTCCCTCTTGCCTCATAAAACGCTGGAGTATCGCGAATCAGCTTCAGATGACGTGTTTGTGGATGGCCAATCCAGTAAGGGCACAGCGGCAAGAACCAAGATCCTTGCAGCGCATGGCGGTCTGGCCGTGACAGCAGAAACCGTTAAAGCCTGGTCAAGGGATGAAGGCCGGGAAGCCCTCAAAGATCAGGAGCTGGTCTATGTCTACCACAATGTAGTGGATGCCCGAGGCGATAGCTCATCGACGGAATCAGAAACTTTCATGGCCGTTGAACACGCTATCGAGGAGTTGACTGAGTTGAGCCGCAAGATCCTGATGCACTTCAACACATCGACGGTGCTCATCACGGCAGATCACGGTTTCTTATTCCAGCAAAGTAAGCTGGAGGCAGCCGATCGCTCGTCTCTGGCTGAAAAACCAACCAATGCCCTGAAGAACAAAAAGCGCTATGTGGTGGGCTTTGGTCTGCCAGATACCAAAGAAGCGTGGAAGGGCTCAACCAAGGCAACAGCCGGAACAGCTTCAGATACTGATTTCTGGGTGCCGAAGGGTGCCAACCGATTCCATTTCGTGGGCGGTTCACGTTTTGTCCACGGTGGGGTTATGCCGCAAGAGATTGTCGTGCCGGTATTGACCGTCAAACAGCTTCGTGGCGAAAAAGCCGAGAAGCGTACCAAGCGAAAAGTAGGGGTCATTTCCACCAAGTCCACCCTGAAAATGGTGAACAACATCCAGAAGTTCGACCTGATGCAGACCGAAGTGGTCAGTGATTTGATTACACCGGTCACGGTGTCAGTGGCCATCTACGACGGTGATAGCAAGATCTCCAGCGAAGAGACGGTGACCTTTGACTGTGCAACCGATTCGGTCGCGGAGCGGGTCAAGCAAGTACGACTCTCACTGTCTGGGACGGACTTCGATCGGAAGAAGGATTACTTCCTGGTGCTCAAGGACAAGGACCTGAATACCGAGATGGAGCGCTATAAGGTCACCATCGACTTGGCGTTTACCGATGACTTCTTTTAACCATGATTTGACGATAGAGCGTGCCGAGTATGGAATCCGCTAACGATAAAGAATTAGATCAACTGCTGAATGAGCACTTTGCGGGTCGTGTGGTTCGCAAGGATCTCACCAAGCTCATTAAAGAAGGGGCGAATGTCCCTGTCTATGTGCTCGAATACCTGCTTGGCATGTACTGCGCGTCTGATGATCCAGACATCATTGAGCAAGGGCTGAACAACGTCAAAACCGTGTTGGCAGAGAATTACGTGCGCCCGGATGAGGCTGAAAAGGTTAAGTCCCTGGTGAAGGAGCGCGGAACCTATAAGGTCATCGACCGGGTTACCGTGAAGCTGAATGAACGCAAGGATAAATATGAGGCCTCTTTCAGCAATCTGGGTATCAAGGACGCTGAAATTTCCTCTGGTATCGTCAAAGAGTACGAGAAGCTGCTGGTGGGTGGTATCTGGGTCATTGCCACTTTGAGTTATTACCACGAGGAAGGGCAGACCGGTTCGCCTTTCGGAGTAACGCTGCTCAAGCCAATCCAGATGCCGAACATGAATATGGACGAGCTCTTCCAGGGGAGAGCTGCTTTGACAACGGACCAGTGGCGTGAGTGTTTGATACGGTCAGTTGGTATGGAGCCAGCGGCGTTAGGTGTCGATGTGCAATGGCACATTCTGGCCCGGATGATTCCATTCGTTGAGAACAACTATAACGTCTGTGAGTTGGGTCCACGCGGGACAGGTAAAAGCCATATTTACAAGGAATGCTCCCCCAACAGCATTTTGGTGTCTGGCGGCCAAACGACCGTGGCCAACCTGTTTTACAACATGAGTTCACGCCGAATTGGTCTGGTCGGGCTTTGGGACTTGGTTGCCTTCGATGAGGTGGCCGGGATCTCCTTCAAGGACAAAGATGGTGTCCAGATCATGAAGGACTATATGGCTTCTGGTTCCTTTGCCCGTGGCCGTGAACAGATGGAAGCTTCCGCCTCTATGGTGTTTGTAGGCAACATCAACCAGAGCGTTGAGTCCTTAGTGAAAACAAGTCATCTGCTGGCACCATTCCCGGATGCCATGATCGACTCCGCTTTCTTTGACCGTTTCCATGCCTACATCCCAGGCTGGGAAATCCCCAAGATGCGCCCAGAGTTTTTCACCAACCGTTACGGCTTGATTGTTGACTACCTGGCAGAGTTTTATCGGGAGATGCGCAAGCGCAGCTTCGCAGATGCTATCGAGAAATACTTTAAGCTGGGGAACAACCTGAACCAGCGTGATGTGATCGCGGTACGCAAGACAGTTTCTGGCCTACTGAAACTACTATTCCCGCATGGACAGTTCGATAAAGAGGATGTGCGCCAGTGCCTGGAGTATGCCCTTCAGGTTCGACGCCGGGTGAAGGAACAACTCAAAAAGATTGGTGGCATGGAGTTCTACGATGTCCACTTCAGTTACATCGACAATGATTCGCTGGAAGAGCATTTCGTATCAGTCAAAGAGCAGGGTGGCGGTGGCCTGATCCCAGAAGGCCCTGGTAAGCCCGGATTCCTTCACACCATTGGTCTCAGCAACAAAGGGATGCCTGGCTTATACCGGCTGGAACTTCAGGTTACCAAGGGCTCCGGCAAGTTGGCCACATCAGGGCTATGGAACTCCAGTGCAGCTAAAGAGCAGGTGAAGATTGCCTTTGATTACTTCAAGGCTAACGCATCCAGGATCAGCGGTGGGAGTAAAGTGGGAGAACATGACTTCCATTTGCACGCAGTTGAGCTTCAGAACACCGGGCCATTCAGTCATCTGGCGCTCTCCAGTCTTGTTGCCTTTGCGTCAGGCCTCCTTGGTAAGCCTCTTCAGAACCAGATGGTGGTGCTGGGGGATATGAGTCTGGGCGGTTCCGTTACGCCGGTAGAAAGCCTTGCTGAGTGCCTCCAGGTCGCTTTTGATGCAGGGGCCAAGAAAGTGGCCTTGCCGATGAGCAGTGCAGCAGACATACCAACGATTCCGGCTGAACTGTTTACCAAGTTCCAGACAAGTTTTTACGCCGATCCGGTTGATGCGGTGTTTAAGGCTCTTGGGGTGGATTAATGAAAGGCAACGAAATGAAATCAGGGTTAGAAGGACGTTCATGAAACAGGTCGAAATCGAAAATCAGTTACGAGAAGTTGTCAGCAGGCTGATAACTGAGATTGATCTGGCAACGAAGCAGGGAAGGCTTGATGTTAACCTGATTTCTGAAGATGCCTGGATACCTATCCTGAAGGAGGTTTACCAGTGCCCGAATCTTGTAAATCTGAATAGAAAACACAAGAACTTCCCTGGCATTGATTTAGGAGATGAGCAGGACCGGGTTGCCTTCCAAGTAACCTCGTCCACAGACCTTGAGAAGGTCAAATCGACCTTGGAGCAGTTTAAGAAACGCAATTACAAGAATGCCTTTGACGAGCTCTATATATTCACGCTGCGTTCTAAGCAGAAAAGCTACTCTCAGGATGCGATTGATAACGTCATTGGTGATGAAATACGCTTTGATGCAAAGGAGCACATCATTGATCCTGGCGATATTTTGGCTCAGATAACCGGGTTACGGTTGCCAGCACAAGAGAGAATGTTGCAGGAGTTTCGCGCGATACTAGGAGATGTAGAAGCATCGGTCGAAGAGTTAAACGCGCCCGAGAATGCTCCGTATATCTTAGTTTCAAATCTCATTGAGGTTACACCTCCAAAGGAATTGTATGTAGCCGAATTGTGCATCGACGAAGAAAGCACAATTGCAGCGGCCAAGCGCGATTTGAACTACAACGGGAGACGCCCTAACAAGCATCTATTGGTGAGACTAGCTTTACAGCTCGCTGGGTTAGATTGTCATGGCTGGGCGATATTTGAGAATCGCATTTTCACGTTCTATGACATGGAGCGTGAGTCGGCTTTCAGATCCATAGTAGACGTTGGAAGTATCGAAGAGCTCACGACGGAAGATATTTCACAACATGAACTCGTTGAATATCAGAATCTTTTCAAGTATCTGATGAAGGATACACTCCGGGATCAGCTTCATGCGTTCAATGTAAATTGGAGTAAGCAACAAAATCAATTTTACTTTTTGCCTGATGAAAAAGACTCTGAGCAGAGAAGGGAAGAATGGGTTGGTAAAAAGCTCTCACGAAGAAGAGTTTTTGAAAAGAAGTACCAGACGAAAGACCCAACAAAAGTAGCCTTCTTCAAGCACTTGGCATTTGACATCTCATTCATTGATGTTGACTCACAGTGGTATGCCACTGTTACCCCTAGCTGGTACTACACATGGAATCTGTATAAGCGCAATCGATTCCATGATGATCTTCTCTCAAAGCAGAAGCGTCTTGAGCATAACAATTCCGTTAGAGATCAAGTTAGATTCATCGGGTATTTCCTTGCTAATAGCCGTAATGATAACGATTTGATCTCATTTGGCGAATTGGTCGAATTCCAATGTTTGTCCAACATATCACTCGAAGAAAACGACGAGCTGGAAGAAGTGTTGGAAGAGGAGGATGCCAGTGCAAATTAAGATTCTTGAGGAGCCGAAGCTGGAGTTTGCCAATGGAACACACATCTGTCCAAAAGCAGGCATTGAAACCCTTGGCGTATATGACAAAAACGATGAATTCCGGCAAAGCGAGTTGAGACTGGGAATCGTTGGGCGCGGGGAAGGTGTAGATCTGTTAGATCTCTGGATAGCAAAATGCCAAGAAGGAATAGAGGCGAAGGAGTCAAAATATTCCAATCTGTTCAGAGGGTTTGGGGGATTCACACAGCATCACGGTTTCTATGCAAAATTCCTGTATGGACCGACTCTAACCAGAACAATCCAGAAATCAGAGCTAAACAAAACGCTGAAAATTCAATCCAGGGAAGAGCGAGTCAAGGTATGTGTTGACCTTTACTTCGATCAAATCCGGTTTCTTGCCGAGCATCGGCCTGTGGATGTCATTATTTGCGTTATCCCAAATGATATGTTCGATGCGCTGACCAAGGAGAAGGGAAAGGATGAAGATCCAGAAAACTATGATGGCGACTCGAACGATGACAAATCCAAGAACTCATTAGAGCATAACTTCCGCCGACTACTGAAAGCGAAGACTATGCATTTGGGTAAGCCGCTACAGCTTGTTTTAGAGAAGTCATTGTCCATCGATACCGGTAATAAGGGACAACAGGATGATGCGACGAGAGCGTGGAATTTTTGTACAGCACTTTACTACAAGGGGAACAAAACAATTCCGTGGCGATTGGTGGAGGAAACACATAAGCCTAAGACTTGCTATGTCGGAATTGGATTTTATAAAAGTCGTGACAATGAGACCGTATCAACCAGTTTGGCGCAGGTCTTTGATGAGTTTGGACACGGCGTAATTCTCAGGGGAGCTCCTGTTCAGTTGGATAAAAGAGACCGCCGACCGTACATGAACGAGGAGCAAGCGTTCGAGTTGTTAATGAACGCTTTAAATGAGTATGACCACGCTTTGATGCAAATGCCTGCACGGATTGTCATTCACAAATCCAGCAACTTCCGGGAAGAAGAGATACGGGGTTTTACCAGGGCAATAGAAAGCAAGGGTATACGAATGAAAGACTTCGTAACCATTATGGAGTCCAAAGTCCGTCTCTACAGCTACGAACAGTATCCCCCTGTGAGGGGAACATTGCTATCACTATCGGAAAGCAAGGCCATTCTCTATACAAAAGGTGCGGTCAATTTTTACAAGACCTATCCGGGGATGTATGTTCCGTCTCCACTGGAAATCAGAGCTTTTGAACACGACTCTTCGTTGGAAGATTTATGTGAAGAAGTACTCGGGCTGACCAAGATGAACTGGAACAACACGCAATTTGACGGACGGTATCCGATCACACTGGAATGCTCACGGAAAGTTGGTGAAATTATGAAGTATGTTGAGGCTAACGAGAAGCCGCAAGTCAGTTATAGCTTCTACATGTGAGGGAGTCCCATGCCAATTTATGAATTGAGCGATACCGGCATTAAGCGCCTACAGAAAACAACCTTTGCTGACAGGGGCATCCGTGAGCGGCAGGATATTCAGCGATTGTTGAGAAACCAGATCGAGATCATCTCCGACCAGACAATGGTGATTGCGGAAGAGTTCGGCGATTGGGACGTAAGCCGGAGGCGGATTGATCTGCTTTGCATCGACAAAGAAGCCAACCTGGTTGTTATTGAGCTGAAGCGCACTGAGGACGGTGGGCATATGGAGCTCCAGGCTATTCGCTATAGTGCGATGATCTCAACTATGACCTTTGACCAGGTTGTTGAGGCCCACAAGTCCTTCCTGACCAGTATCGGATCGGAAGAAGATGCTCAGCAAAGAATCCTTGAGTTCCTCGACTGGGAAGAGCCAGATGAGGACTCTTTTGCACAGGATGTCCGGATTGTTCTGGCATCAGCCGAGTTTTCTAAAGAGCTTACCAGTGCGGTGCTATGGCTTAACGACAAGGGAATTGATATTCGTTGCGTCAAGATGGAGCCCTTCTACGACGGGCAACGAATTCTGTTGGACATTCAGCAGGTTATCCCTTTACCTGAGACCGAACAATTTCAGGTCCAGGTGAGACAGAAGAAGCAGAAAGAGCAGCAGTCCAGAACGTCATCTCGCGATTTCTCAAAATTCACTCTCTCGATTGGAGGGAGTGACCACCACGGTCTGAATAAGCGCAATCTTATGTACCAACTGGTTAGTGAAGTCATCCAAGGTGGAGCCAAGCCAGAAGAGGTCGCGGATATTGTTAGCTGGCGAAAAGGGAATCTCTTCGTTTGCTTTGATGGCTCACTCGATGAAGAGCAATTCGCAGAACAGTTAATGACGCTCGATACCGGGGGCAAGCTACCGAAGACCAAGCGTTATTTCTGCAAGCAGGAGGAACTATTTCACATTGACGGTAAGACCTATGCCATGACCAATCAGTGGGGGGTAAGAACGCTGGAGGCGGTGGATCTGCTTAGTGCAAAGTACCCTGAAAAGAACATCAGTATCGAGCGGGAGTAAGAGCGAATGTATATCCAACACGGAACGTTAATGTATTCTCCATCCGATCTAACCCTCTTCATGGAGAGTCCATTTGCTTCATGGATGGAGCATTTAGCCATTGTTGCTCCCGATCAAATTCCAGAGCAAGATTCAGGCGATGACATGATGGCCATGCTTCAGGAGAAAGGCGGTGAGCATGAAAAAGCGGTTTTAGAGGCGTTCATTGCTCAAGGACTTAATGTCGCAGACATCAGTTCTTCGCCTGATAAGGAAACCGCGACGGTTACTGCGATGGAGTCTGGCGCAGAGGTCATATTTCAAGCTTGCCTGAGTCGAGGAGCATTCAAAGGCTTCGCTGATTTTCTGGTTAAAGTTCCAGGGGAAAGCCGTCTTGGCGAATACCACTATGAGGTTTGGGATACCAAGTTATCGAAAACTCTCAAACCCTACTTCACGGTCCAGCTTTGCTGCTACGAAGACCTACTGGACGGTATCCAGGGCAGACGCTCACAAGACTTTGTGGTTGTGCTCGGTGATGGACAACGGGAACGTCTGCGTACAGACGACTATTTCTATTATTACCAGTCCATCCGAGACGCTTTTCTAAAGGCACATAATAATTTTGAAGTTTCCCAACGTCCTGATCCTGCTGATTCTAAATCCTGGGGCAATTGGGAGACTTATGCCAAACAACTACTGAAGGAAGCAGATCATCCATCGCAGGTTGCAACGATAACGCGCTCTCAGATCAAAAAGCTCAGTGCAGTCGGTATCAAGACAATGGCAGAGCTCGCCAATACAGAATTGGAGCGTGTACCAGGTATCAGCGTGGCCGTATTTCAAAAGCTGAAAGCCCAGGCAAAGATTCAGAAGGCCAGCGAAGGACGGGAAACCCCGTTGTTTGAAGTGCTGGTACCTGAGCAAGGGAAGAAACAGGGGTTCTCGCTTTTGCCACCTCATTCGGATCTGGATGTTTTTTTTGACATCGAGGGTTTCCCATTAGTCGATGGTGGACTGGAGTATCTTTGGGGTAACACTTATTTTGATGAATCCGGTGAGCGGCAATTCAAAGACTTCTGGGCGCACACGCCAGAAGAGGAGAGGCGATCTTTTAAGGAATTCATAGAGTGGGTGTACGCACGGTGGCAGGCAGACCCTCAAATGCACATCTACCACTATGCGAACTATGAGATCGCCGCGTGCCGCAAGCTTATGAGCCGATACGGCATATGTGAATACGAAGTCGATCAGCTTTTGCGTAATGAGGTATTCGTTGACCTCTATAAAATCGTCAAAAGCGGCCTATTGATCGGTGAGCCTAAATACTCCATCAAGAACGTCGAGCACTTGTATAGAGGGAAGCGCCAGACCGAAGTGGGTACCGGAGGTGACTCCGTTGTTGTTTACGAAAACTGGCGGCAAAATCCTGATGGTCTCACCTGGCAGACATCGAAGATCCTCAACGACATCCGAGACTACAACATTGACGACTGCAATAGCACTCAGGAGCTGGTGGCATGGCTTCGAGAACGGCAGGCAGAGCATGGTATTGCTTACCTTGGTAGAACGGAGGTTGTCGAACCGGATGTGCCAGAGGAAATCACTGAGCGAACCAGGCTACGGGATACTCTGTTAGAGAAAGCGGAGTCCACCAAGGACAGTGATTCCATCACTTCCTCAGTGACAGAGAATCTAGCCTGGTCATTGGAATTTCATCGGCGGGAATCTAAGCCGGTTTTTTGGAGGCTATTTGATCGCCTTGGCCTCACTGAAATTGACTTGATTGATGACCTGGATTGTCTGGCAGCATGTGAAAGGTCAGAGGCGGAGCCATTTAAGCCTTCATCGAGGGCTCGAAACTTGGCTTACGAGTACCAATTCAATCCAAACCAGGAATTCAAGCTGGCCAATACAACCTCTTTCTACGTCCTCGGAGAGGAAAACGACAAGGGGGAGCGCTTGAAGGTGACACTCTTACCTGAATTTACCAATCTGGGGGAAGGCATTATCACGGTTCAGGCCAAGGCTGAGCCACCATCCATTATTACCCTGGTTCCAGATGAATACGTAAGACCTGATCCAATCCCGCAGTCCATAGAGGCTGTAGTCAAAGAGTATGATGCAGGCTCGCTGAGCCAGTGTGCGATCGTGGATTTCCTGAAGCGCGATTTTCCACGAATCAAGGGCCTTCAACCTGGTCAGCCGATCGCGTCGAGCCATAACCCGAAAGAGCGGTTGACCCAAATCGTTCAGGCCATTGCCAGCCTTGATAACTCCTATCTGCCAATACAAGGTCCACCAGGTGCCGGTAAGACCTATACAGGTAAGCACGTTATCGCCGAGCTTCTACGGCAGGGCAAGAGGGTGGGTATCAGCTCAAACTCCCACAAGGCAATCAACAATTTATTGGTGGGAACCGCCAGATACTGCATGGACCAGGGAATTGAGGCGTTCTTCGGTTGCACGAAAGATACTGACGATGAAATTCAGGCGTTGGGGATTTCGGTACTTCAGAACAAGGACATTGCAAGCTATACCAGACAGGCCTGCGTCATTGGCACCACGGCCTGGGGTTTCTCCAGGGATGATCTACAGGGACAGTTCGATTACCTGTTCGTTGATGAAGCTGGACAAGTCTCAGTGGCCAACCTGATTGCTATGAGTCGTGCAACCAGCAACATTATCCTTATGGGTGATCAGATGCAGCTAGGGCAACCGGCGCAAGGAACTCATCCAGGGGAAAGCGGCCTGTCCACGTTGGACTATCTGCTTCACCACACCCCAACAATCTCTGAAGACCGAGGTGTGTTCCTGGAAACAACCTATCGGATGCACTCAGCGGTTAACCGGTTCATTAGCGAGGCCATCTACGAAGGAAAACTGCATTCTCATCCAGATAATGACAAACAGGTAATCAAGGTTCCTGCGAGCTATGCTGGTGCAATAAATAAGGAAGCCGGTGTTATTTTTATCCCGGTCGAGCACGAAGGGAATACGCAAGCCAGCGATGAGGAAGTGGAGGCCATTCAACACGCTGTTCAGGATATATTGGGCCGGGAATTTTGCGATAAGGGCGGTAAAACGCGCCCGATCGGATGGGATGACATTTTGTTCGTAGCGCCCTACAACTTTCAGGTTAATAAAATACGTGAAGCATTAGGGCCAAATGCCAAAGTGGGCAGCGTGGATAAGTTTCAGGGGCAAGAAGCGCCGGTAGTATTTTTCAGTATGTGCGCCAGCGACGCTAATGATTCCCCACGCGGCATGGATTTTCTCTTTGACAAGAATCGCATTAACGTCGCCATCTCTAGGGCGCAATCTCTGGCCATTATTATTGGCAACAGTAGTTTGGCGGAAAGTACAGCTAATAGTACAGACCAACAGAACAAAATAAACACGTTTTGCCAACTTGTAAGTTATGGTGGCAATAATTACAAGAAGGAAAACACTTATGGCTGATTGGAACGTTGAACCATTTCAAAATGGAAGTTCATGGATGAGAGCGGATTTCCATTTGCATACTAAGGCGGATAAAGAATTTAAATATACGGGCGAGGAAAACAGCTTCGTTAATGATTATGTCGATGCTTTAAAGAAAGCTGATATTCGAATAGGTGCTATTACCAATCATAATAAATTTGATGTCGGTGAATATAACGCACTTCGTAAGAAAGCCAAGAAAAACGGCATTTTATTGCTTCCAGGTGTTGAGTTATCTGTTAATGACGGTGCAAATGGCGTTCATACTCTCATTATATTTTCGCAAGAGTGGATTGAAGGCGGGAAAGATCTAATTAATCAATTCCTCGGGAATGCCTTTAAAGGAAAAACCCCTGCCGAATATGAGCAGGAAAATGGTAGGTCTTCGCTTGGTCTTCGGGCAACGTTAGAAGAATTGGATACTTATCATAAGGATTTCTTTATTGTTTTTGCTCACGTTGAATCTGCCAGCGGTTTATGGAATGAGCTAGATGGTGGTCGCTTACAAGAACTTGCGAATGACCCTCTGATAAAGAAATATTGCCTTGGATTTCAGAAGGTGCGTACTCACGATAAGCCCGACACCAAATGCAGAACAAAGGTTAAAGGCTGGTGGGGAGAAAGCTATCCTGCTGAACTCGAAGGAAGTGATCCGAAGGCAATCAATGAGATTGGAAGAGGTCAATGTGCGTATTTGAAAATTGGAGAGCTTTCATATGAGTCTGTAAAATATTCATTGAGTGACTTTCAATTCAGAGTAAGAAAAGAGCCAAGTAAAGTATCGCATTCACACATAGAAGCAATTCGCTATGAGGGAGGCTTACTTGACAACTCAAGAGTACCTTTTTCACCCCATCTTAATTGTTTGATAGGTATTCGCGGAAGTGGTAAGTCATCATTGCTCGAATCAATCCGGTATGCTTTAGATATTCCCTTCGGCCAGGTTGCACAGGATAGATCTTATAAGGACGACCTGATACCTCACTTGTTGCAGAGTGGTGGCAAGATAGTCGTAGAAGCTCGCGATAAACACGGGACTCTATATGAAATAAAGCGAATCCATCGCCATGCTCCCGAGGTGTATGTTGATGGAATTCTCCAGCCAGGCTTAGCTATACGCCAAACAGTGGTATGGAAGCCACTTTATTTCGGACAAAAAGACTTAGCTGCTGCTGGCAAAGGATTTGGTCAGGATTTGGTTGAAAAACTGGTTGGCGATTCTTTGAAGCCAATCCGCCAGAAAATACAAGAACGAGTAGACCAACTAGAATCTGCAATTACAGCTCTCATGGCTCTAAACACTGATGTTGAGCAGAAAGATGCAGATGAAGATGATCTGAAAGACGTTCAATTCAGATTAGATCAGTTTAAAAAGTATGGAGTTCAAGAAAAGCTTGATAAGCAAGTGGAGTTTGGAAAGGATCTGGCCTTCTTTGATCAAGTAATAAAAATTGGAAGTGAATGGGCTGACTCCATAAATAATGGAATAGTTGAGGTTGAGGAGTCCGTATCTCACATACCGGAATATACGTCTCAGCACAATTCAGATCTATTAATCCGGTTTAATGCTACGTTCGACACATTGAAAAAAATAATAGAGGAGGCCAAATTGGTCCTTCTCAATATAACTTCAAAAACGGAAGCACTTGAATCTATTAAAACTGAGCTGGAATCTAAGAAAGACACTCTTAAAGAGGCGTTTGCTGAAACAGAAAGAGAGATTGTCAAAGCTCTGGCAGAAAAGGGCGTCACATCAATCCAACCGGATGAATATGTGACACTATCTAATAAGAAAACACAGCTTGAGGCGTCGATAAAGGATCTAAAGAGAAAAACTGATAAATACAAAGAAAAACAGAATGCAGTAATGATTGCCATTTCGTCACTGAATGAAGCATGGCATGAGGAATATGTGCTAATCACTAAGGCCCTTGAACAGATTAATACTGCCCAATCAGCATTAAAAGTTGAACCTCAATATAAAGGGGATGCTGAAAAGTTTGCGAGTAAAATGGATGAAGTATTTAAGGGGCAGAATATTAGGAAGGAGTATTACAAGAATATTGCTGACAAATATGCTGACTTTGGCGAAATATACAAAGACCTTGAGGCGGCAGCAGAGCAAACGAAGAGCAAAGCAGACGTTTTTATTAGACTGTTTAATGAGAGTCTTTTTGAACTTCTTAGCTTTCAGGTTCCCAATAGCTACAAAGTTACGTATCACGGGAAAGATTTGAAGCAACATTCATTAGGGCAAAGGGCATCCGCAATGATGCTATTCATCCTGAGCCAAAAAGATTGCGACCTGCTCATGATTGATCAGCCAGAGGACGATCTCGATGGCCAAAGTATTTATGAGGAGGTTGTAAAACTTATTCGAGAGCTCAAGCCTAACCAGCAATTCATTTTTGCAACACATAACGCAAATTTCCCAGTTCTAGGTGATGCGGAGCTTGTTGTTAGTTGCCAGTACAATGAAGACAAAATAACGGTCGAAGGTGCAAGTATTGATGACAAGGAAAGCCAGAAGAAGATTGTTAATATCATGGAGGGAGGGCGGGAAGCGTTTGAACGCAGGAAGATAATTTATCAGCAGTGGGAACATTAATGTATGTATGGCCAGCATGACATTTGAAAACGAGGGTCGGCAACGGTTCATTCATTCATTAAACAGCCAGATGCTTGAAATGCCTTGCTCGGTCTACAATCACGGCCTAGCCATAGCTAAATAGACAGCCCGGTTTAATTCGGCCTCTCAATTTTAATCCACTCTGCTGAGACCTCGGTATTGCTGGTATTGCAGTTGTATCCCTTGGGAAAAGAGGAGTTAACCTGGTACTTATTTTCAATCGCCTCCAGAAGGGTTTTGAGCATATACTTTGAACCTATCGGCGTTCCAGGTGTTCCTGCAAGACGGGATATACCGGAAGAATTGGTGTATATCACTTCCCCGGAATCGCTAACCTTCAGTCCTTTAATATATTCTGCCTGACACTCGACAGATGCTGTTGCCATGTTGGAAGTCATTGCCAGGGTTGTTATCAATAGAAATTTTTTCATGATGCTTCCTTGGATTTTAACTGCTGTTAGGCTTGTAGAGTCCTGCTGCGCCTCGAAGCGCAGCAATTAGTAGGTTACTGTCTGAATATTCCGTTTGTTTCTGAAGCTGAGCCAGGACAAGGCTCGATACCTGGAATGTCTGGCCAATAGGAATTGGCAGCGCAAATGCATTACCTCTTCCCTGTGTGGCAGAGACAAAAAGCTTATTGGGTTGTCGCTCAATGAAGATGCCCTTGCCACTGCGCTTGAAGTGAGCTTTGGGAAGATAGCCAAGGCATACGGCAGCCATGATTGGCAACTCAGTGTCGCTCAATTGAACAGTTATCTTCCTCGCCCAGATGACGTTTTCACCTTGTCTCGGGGCGACATCGAGATTTACCGTATGTCCGTGCGGTACGCCTTTCACAAGAAGCGGGGTGGCCTCGACCGTTAGAGCTGCATTGGAGCCAAAACAGCGAACTTTTGGCTGATCTGATGGGCTTAATTCAGCTTCATTTTGCATATCGATACAGGTCCAACGCCAGGATAAGTGGCTCTTCCTCGATTCCAGATTCTTGGGCCGGGCGTCGTCGTTGATCGCCAGGATTATCCCGCCAGAATTTTCTGGGTAGATTTTTCTGTTGTGCAATCACGACTCCTGAAATAGGGCATGATTTTCTGACGATGCTGCCATCCTCAAGGTAGGCATAGTTTGCACGGAGCTGATTGGGTAGCGTTGATTTCTTCACCAGAACCTCGCCTGGATTGCATTTGTTTAACAAATCAACGGCAGTTTGAGACGCACCCTGACCAGGTAGCTTTTTTGCCATCTCGATAGCTTCCTGGAGAGTAACCTTCTTGATCCGGGCATGGTTAGTCGCCCACGTCCAGCTAAACACATCCAGCGCCGGTGGCATGATTCTGATCTGTGCGTAACATCTCTTGAGGTCTAGCGAGCCGATACCAGCAGTGCCCATTGCCTTCTTGAGTGCCTCAGTCCTGTAACCTTTTTCGGTGACTTCATCCCTGATCAGCTTGGAGATTCTCGATACAGAAGCGTCAGTCTCTTTCTGAAAATTGCGTATGGCCATCACCGCATCTTTGAAGGCAGCTTTTGCGGCGTTCAATTGCTCCACGGCAGCTACCGTTTCCGGTGAGGCACAGACAATTCCTGCTTCTGGCACATGTTCCCCCTCATCGGCCACAAACAACTGCGTCATCGACTTAATAGCCGCCTCCCTTGCTTCATTGGACTCCTTGTCGCTGTCTTCCATGCCGAACGTAGGGATATAAACGGGGTAGCTTTCCCGGTCTGAACGGACCGCGCCACTTAACGTCAGGCAGGCCTCGGCCAACACCTGGTAAGCCTCGTAAAGCACCCGGATGTATTCCGCAGGTAAGACGACGGCATTGTCATGAGTTTGGATATTCATTCCACCACCACACTGGACAGCAAGTCCAAATTACATTAGTAATATGTATAGAATACCAGATAAGCAAACGTAAGCCAGTCTTACAACGGATATTAATCACTGAAGGATTTGAATATGCACACCATTGAAATGGCTCTCAATATGCTGCGGATTGGGCATCTCATCGAATGCGAGATCGTACCTTCTGATAAGAAAGCAGGAGCATATAACGTAGTGACAATAGCCCAGCAGGGGCAGGGTGGCGATCGTTACCTGGTTACGGATGATGCAGGACGAGTGATAGAGTGCAGCACAAGCTACGCAAAATCAGTCGCAACAAGGATAGGTTTTCAGGATGCTCAAATTAAGACGACATCTTGAGCCCAAGACACAACAAATAAAACAGGTATACTATACCAGATCAGCAAGGGGGTACTCTTTATTGGTGGCACACCCCAACCTCTGTGCAAAATTCGGGTTGCGCCCCTTCTTTTTCCTTCCCTTTCCTTTATTTTCCTTCTGTTTCCTTGGCACTCGCGAGGCTACGCCTCCCGGTGCAGGGGTCAATCAGTAAAGTAGGGATTACTCGGGGGTGTCGATCGGAGTGAGGAGGTAAGGCTGCCGCATGGCCATTTTATTATGGCTGATCTGGTATAGTAGTTGTTATAAAAAATAGCTGGTAGGGCTTGAATTACGCGCAGTTACCTGTATTATGCGTAATTATGCAATTGGCGCGTAATCCCGCGTAAGTCACAAAACAAATATAGGGGACCTTTTTATGGAAGGGTGGCACTATCCACGAACAGAGCTGGCAGAACAATACCTTGGCCTACTGGCCCTCGGTATCTCATCAAGCCTAGCGATCATAGCCCCTCGACGTAAAGGAAAGACGCTATTCATCCTTCAGGATCTCGCGCCACTATCGCAGAAGAAAAACTACATCCCTGTCTATGCGAGTCTATGGCAAAACATCAATGCCCCCCATGAAGGACTGATCGCAGCCCTGGAAGATGCCATTGCGGCGCTCGATAAAAAAGCGACCTTCAGCCGGTTGCTCAAGGCCAAAATCAAAAAGACCACCGTAAGCAACGAGCTGCTGGGGAAAATGGAAGTAGAGTTTGCCGACAATCCGAGTAAACCAACCAGCAAAGAACTCGCCTATCTCGATCAGTTACTCAGTATGCTGGTCGAAAAGGCTGGCAAGAAAACGGTTTTGCTACTGATTGATGAAGTGCAACATCTAACAACGTCCACCCAGTTTGACCCGCTTGCTCACACGCTCCGGACCATGCTGGACAAGCGCCAAGGCAAGGTAAAAAGCATTTTTACCGGCTCCTCCAGACACTATCTGGATCTGCTGCTGAACGAATCAAAGTCACCGTTCTACCACTTCGTTGAACAACACGATTTTCCAGACCTCGATGATCAATTCATTGAATTTCTGAGAGACAAGCTGGCCAAAAACCACCAGATCACTATTGCCATTCAACCATTACGCAAGGCCTTCCTGGACTTGGATCAGTCACCGTACTGGATGATGAAGCTGATCGCCCAAATGATTACCTTCAAGGCTACTGTTGAGGAAGCCTTGGAATATGTGCTTCAGCTTATGGAAGCAACCGAAGATTTCGAGGGCATATCAAAGAGACTGA
This sequence comes from uncultured Chloroflexota bacterium, assembly GCA_913042135.1. Taxonomy (GTDB): domain Bacteria; phylum Chloroflexota; class Dehalococcoidia; order Lucifugimonadales; family Lucifugimonadaceae; genus Lucifugimonas. The sequence continues at coordinate 105,081 of CAJWJL010000001.1, forward strand.
AGCCGATCGACCGGCTTGTGTTTCTGGCGCTTTGCAAGGGTACAAACCCCTTCTCAAAAGAGCTAATGGCCAGAATCGACAAGGAAACCGATGTTAAAGGCGTCGCTTCTAATATCCAGCGTTCCATCAAGCGTCTATCGGAAGCCAGTCTAATCAGCCAGACCCGAAAGGACGGGTACAACATTGAAAAGCCTGGTTTGAAGCGCTACTTGGAACAGCAGCACCAATAAGAAGGAGTCTAACGGATGCAGACAACGGTTAAACGATGGTTCACCGACAAAGGATATGGGTTTCTGCACAATGGGGGTGATGCTCCGGACATCATGGTCCACGCAAACGAACTGAAAAACTGCCAGTACTTGCGTCCAGGGAGGACAGTGGAATTTGAATGCCACATCAACAGCAAAGGCCTAGTGGCTAAAAACGTCAGACTGGTTCAAGACCAGCCTAAAGCCCCCAATCAACGCCATTCACAGCAGTATCCATTCCAAAGATCCGGCTATGGAAGGTACTAGCGCCATAAAAGGGTACATCCTCGATGACCCTTTTTTTATTGGTTTTCATTCGATGACCGGGATAATCCCAAGCTACACAGGTCTATCCAAGACTTCTATGTGCAGGTGTCTCCTGGCTCGATGCTCATTCAGCAACCTGGTTTGCCGGGTTGCTAGTTTGGCACCTCGTAGTAACGTTTAAATAAACCACTCTTTATAGGAGAACATTCATGAAGTTATCTGCACTTTTCGGCTCTTTGGCCTTGGTTCTTATCGTTAGCGGCTGCGCCTCCAACCAGCACGTTTACTCTTCTGATGGCAAATGCCTGACCTGCTGGAACAACCCCATTACCGGCAAGCCCATCAACCATGATGGTAAAGCTAACCAGGAACAAACAGCACAGGAATCACAGGTAACCCAGACAACGACTACCGAAACTACCGTTGCAAATACCACTACCGCTAAGCCAACTGAGCACAAAATCGCATTTACCGTGCCAGTGAATGTGGATGTCGCGTTCCTGAAGATTAAGAAAGAGTTCAACTACTACACCGAGCAGGAAATCCGTCAGGAATGGGGGAGCATGGCCGAAGCCAAAATGCAGACTTTCGCCTACGCCTACGATGCTACTCCTTCGGTTTACTACCACATGCGTGCCGATCGCAACCACGATGGCATTCAGGCAATCATCGACAGCCAGATCGAGAAGCAGTCTGACAAAGAAAGCAAAATCACGATCACTTACTGGCTGAGAGATAAGTCTGTTAATGCCAGTCAGTTTGGCGAATCACTGAAAAATCGAACCAGAAAGGCATTAAACATCTAACACCGGGAGGGGGAACCCTCCCTCTTTTATTTTGGAGTGATGAATGATCAGAACAATAATTGGCTTCATACTGGGAGCTGTTGCGACCTTCTACACACTGCCCTTTATTGAGTCCGGTACCGGTAAACTACCAAGACCGGCTATCGGTGACTGGTTTTCGTCTGAAAATAACAATCACTCCTCAAACATCATCAACTCAGTACCACCTTCCGATTATCGCCAACATGCTGACAGCACGCTTGCAGCAGAGGTCATGACGGCCATTTCCGTTACCAGAACACGCGCCCTCAATGACCAAACATCCGATTACGTTGTAAAGCTCATTACAAACCTGATTGAACGCGAACCAGGCATTCAGTCATTCGTCCGTGAGAGACTCGGAAACGGCCTGACAAATCGGGAGGCACTTGAGATCTTTGAAAAGTACTACTCGATCCAAGGATGAATCGTATGAAGGCCCTTATCGAAATCAATGTCTATGGCGGAAACATACTATTAGCCACGCTTAAAAAGCATGATGACCTGCCAACTGGGATCTACTCCGACCGCCCTGTGAAGTCGCTGATTAATCTCACACCTGGCATTCAAGCCAATGTGAAGCTCCAGATAGAAACTGTCTCATTGAGCAATGATGACACTTCGCTCCTGGTTAGCGATAAACGCCTCCAAGTATCGGAGCTTTTACAGACCCTGGGGGTGCAGAACTTCGTGGCCTTTGTAAAAGATGCAGAGCATCATGGGGTTCTAGGGATTTTCCCCTCTAAAAAGACATAATCCTCTGTAGACCACACCAATAAATGGCTGCGGAGGTGGTTTACTTTCAGCTTGGAGCCTAATGAGGTCCGGCCGGTAAAAGCGTTGGATTTAGCCACTTTGAGCATAAGCGGCTGAT
>CAJWJL010000002.1:0-41094 GCA_913042135.1 uncultured Chloroflexota bacterium
CTTCAGGCGAGACAATACACCTTTCAGCCTGCCACCATTTTGTCGTTTATGTCGATTCGATGTGCAAGCGGCACAGGTACAGTAGGGCGGATGTTTTTTTCCTCGATAAGCCCGCTCAACCAATAGACCACTCTTCTCCACTTCAAGATCGGACAAGTAGTAGTGACGGTAATTCGAAATCACTTTACTTGCTGCAAAATAATTGAGTCCGCATGGTACCAAAATAGGAATACCTACTCAAAAGTTCAGCAATAAACTCTAGATTTCGATTTCACAGACTCGCAGGGTACCCTAAGATCATACTGCGCATCATGTATCGAATATGATTCAAGCACAAACATAGATATCAATTTAATCAGGTTCACTCGAACTTCTCACAGGCATCCCCCAATCAAACAATTATTTATCAATCAGTCATACGATGTTGCTAGTTTCTGTGACCTCGCCTCCAAATCTAACTTTGTAGCTGTTGACACAGAATTTGTTAGAGAAAAAACCTACTGGCCCGTTCTCTGCCTGATTCAAGTAGCAACTAGAGATCAAGCGGTCGCAATAGACCCTCTCGCCAAGGGGATAGACCTACAACCGGTCTATGAGCTGATGAAAAACCAAAGTGTGCTCAAAGTTTTCCATGCAGCCAGTCAAGACATGCAGATTATGTTCAATGCTATCGGGCAAGTACCGACACCCGTATTCGACACTCAAATAGGCGCTATGTTCAGTGGTTACGGAGACCAACCGGCGTACGCCACGTTAGTTGAAAAAATTTTAGGAGAATCAATTGATAAGCGCTCACAAATGACTGACTGGTCACGCAGACCGCTAACCAAGCATCAAATACACTATGCAATTGGTGATGTAACCCATTTGATCCATGTATACGACCAGTTAATTTCAGAATTGAAAAACTCAAATCGCATTTATTGGGCTCAAGAAGAAATTTCCCACCTACAAGATCAAAATCTTTATGATACTGACCTCCGCGAACTCTGGCGGAGAGTGAGGTTGCGAAGGCCCACCCGGCGAGCGCTTGCTATCCTGCGGGAAGTAACCGAGTGGAGAGAGCTTACCGCAAGAAAACAAGATATCCCGAAGAATTGGGTGGTTAGAGACGAATCACTTGCAGAAATAGCGCTCAATGCTCCTCAAACACCTGCTGACCTCGAACGAGTACGTGGTGTGAATGAGCGATTGGCAAATGGACGATACGGAACAGGATTGATTGAGGCAGTAAATATCGGCCTCGCAATTCCCGAAGAAAAATGTCCAGATCCCGATAGGGGCAGATCACCATTAAGAGGACACAATACATTGGTAGCGCTTTTACAAGCTCTATTAAAATTGCGATGCGACGAAAACGGTATTGCTGCCCAGTTGGTGGCGAATCGCAAGGAGTTGGATCAGATCGCAACTGAAGACGAACCTGATGTCCGAGCAATGACCGGATGGCGAAAAGAAATCTACGGCAATGATGCGGTTGCTCTTAAAAAGGGTGAAATTGCACTCACCGCAGATGGGTTAAGTGTTCGTATAGTTAAGGCGTGAAAACAACTGCGAACATCAGGGTTTATACTCCGTGAATCACTTCGATTCTCAAACTGTCAGGAATTTGTTACATGACTTTTCACCCGAATCAAATGGATGTCATTGATCGACGTCAAGTTGAAGCTTTAGTTCTAGGACCGATGCTCAAGGCCTTTCAGAATGAAATCGGAATAGAAAAAACTAATGAGATCGCCAGAACTGTAATCACGAGCCTAGCACGAGAACAAGGTGCACAATTCGCACAAGATATTGGATCAAATGAACTCGAAGACTACGCCTCGAACAAAGACGCATGGAGAAGAAACGGTGCTCTCGAAATTGAAGTTATCAAAAGCGATAATCGAGAATACTCATTCAACGTGACACGGTGCAAATACGCCGAAATGTACAAAGAACTCGGGTACCCTGATCTCGGTGAAATATTTTCGTGCACGCGTGATTTTGAATTTTGTTCCGGTTTCAACTCAGAAATCAAACTGCGCCGAACACAAACAATCATGGAAGGATCATCACATTGTGACTTCCGTTATTCCCACGAGAAATCAACTAAGTAAGAGAAAAGACTTTAATAAGTTTCGATAATGATTTAACTCCACCATCGTTTCCATCTACCTTCCCAAATCAACCAAGGATTTATCAAATTGAACCAACTGGTATGTCCAGTAGACCAAACAAATCTCGTTCTATCCAAAACCGCAGGTGAAGAATCTTCAACATGCCCCAAATGTGATGGAGTATGGCTCACCCTCGATACTCTGGAAATACTAGAAGATAGAGCAGCCAATGCGAACATGGTTAAAGGCCAACGGCAATATGGGAAACACGAAGTTGATCACGATTGCCCCCATTGCCGTAAAAACATGATTCGATTTCGGTACCGAGGCTATAACCTCGAAATAGAATCCTGCCCGACCGATGCAGGATTCTGGTTAGATAAAAGTGAAGAACGAGAAATACGCGACGTCATGAAAAAACGTGCCTCCAACCTAGCGCGCTCATCCTCGGCTGAACAAAGTTGGCATAATGCCCGAAGAGGAGTAAAAATTAGTTTGTTTCAGCGTATCAAACAGTTATTTGGTATCGACTGAGGTTAAAATCGAAAGATGTTTGATTCTGATCGGCAAAACGCCGACATAACCTTGTGCATCTTCCCTCACCTGCGGGAATTCATCGCTGTAGACACCAGGGACACTCGTCCCAATGGGCCTACTGTACTCACCTTGTCGATATCCAACATACTCGGAGAAGACTTTTACTCCACTATTGAACGTGATTTTTCGAAAATGATCCGACGTAAAGACATTGGCTTCCTTGAATTGATGGGTATCCCTCAACAAGTAGAAGCAGTAGTTCGGTCTAATTCACTACAGCGAATCATTGCAGAACTTGGAATCGATATAACCGCAGGTGCTACTGATGCAAATGGCACAGTTGGCGTCCTTTTTTTTGCTGGGTCTTTACTTGAGTTCAAAAATTCACAACTAAGTGAAGCAACAGGTGAATTGTTTGGGAAGAAACTTCCGTCGGAAATGCTAGACCAGTTAAACGAGCAACTATCGGCCCTTATGCGCAAAGAGCGCCTCGCGCTACAAAAGGCCACCCGCCAAGACCTGTCAGGTCTAATTTCGGGAACTAGTGGTGCATACGTCACACTCTGGGAAAATAGCGGGAATTAACTCTCTTTCAGTTTGTTACAACGACAAAACTGTACCTTCATTGTCTAATCATCAACAATCCCTGCACTCGGCTACCTGATTCACTAGGGCATTGCGCTGGGTGCTGGTTCATACAAATGGAAGATTCGTTTCTCGATACATTCTTGGGTCACCCCGCCGAAGGCACCTTCTTAGCTTGGCTATCTGATGGTGGACTTTGGGCTTTACTGATTGCGGTCGGCGCAGTAATCGGGTGGTGGATCGTTCGCCGCGTCTTGCGCCGAGGGCTTAGGCAGGCGATACGTGGACTCGATCAACATGAAGCAACTGCCGATGTTGGGATGGCTGTTCAAGCCGCTGATTCTTGGATTTCAAACTTCTTTACAGCCATTGTGTTTGGCGTAGCGGCTGTTCTTGGAATACTTCAGGTCCTTGGCAATAATATAGATCCAGCAATCGATTATTTACAGAATTTTGGGGCTGCTAGTTTTAACTGGTTGGTCACAGACGGCTTACGTATCGTATTGATCCTATTTCTCAGCTGGGTCCTCGGTCGCGTAACCCGACGTGCCATACCCAGACTTTTGTCATCCATCATGCTTACGCAGGCTTCTGCCGCAGACCACGATGAGATCATGAAACGTTCAGAAACACTTTCGAGCGTTTTTGTCGGTGCGGTTGTCACACTAATTTACATATCAGCGCTTTTCATGATTCTCACAGAACTATCGGTTCCAATCGGTCCTGTTCTTGGCGGATTCGGAATCGCTGGAATCGCAGTAGGGTTTGGGGCCCAATATTTGGTCAGAGATTTAATCGCGGGAGTTTTCATACTTGCGGAAAATCAATATCGAACGGGAGACGTTGTTACTGTAGCTGGAACTTCCGGATTAGTGGAGTCAATCAATCTCAGACGTACAGTGCTGCGTGATCTAGATGGACAAGTAATCGTCATACCGAATGGCGAAATTTCTGTTGCCTTCAACAAAACAAAATACTGGTCCAGGGTTAATCTAGATATCGGTGTTGCCTATAAGGAAGATGTTGATCGAGTTGTTAAAGTTCTTAATGAAGTTGGTGAAGAAATAGCCGCTGACCCGTATTACGGCCTGATGTTGATAACTCCACCACAAGTGCTCCGCCTAGACTCGCTGGACGACTCAGCGGTGACATTCAAGATGTTAGGCGACTGTAAGCCTATGAAGCAATGGGAAATCACAGGCGAGATGCGAAAACGCATTAAAATCCGACTCGATAATGAAGGCATCGAAATTCCATTCCCACACCAAACCGTTTACTGGGGCGAGGCACAACCCCCATTCCGTTACGAAGGAATTGATGAAGTCAAACAACACACCACATCTACTCAAAGTGAGCGCGTCTCAAAACCTTCTACTAGCGCTAGTGGCGAATCCGAAAAGCAAACACCTGAGCTGATCGATGCAGGTGCTCCAATCACTCCAGAACGCCGAGAAGAGTTACTAGCAACAATAGCCGTAGCAACAAGCGCACGGATGGGTGAACCGGATTGGGACATAAGAGCCCGCACACTGATAGTTGACATTCCTGACAACGAGTAGCAACTTATAAACGCCATCTCGAAAAACGGAATCGAGAATCTCATTAAATTATTCAGAAACTCATGTGATCAACCCAGCCAAACATGCTAAAACTTTTTAACACAGATTTTGAACGCTAACTAAAATTAGTGCATTGATTTAGTCTTCATCAAATGCGTCCTGATGATCCGGAGAAAAATGAGCGCAGGTCCTCCAAAAACAGCAGATGAGTTGAGAGAAGCGTTTCTCGCTTATTTTGAAACTCATGACCATTTACGCATGCCATCATCTTCGCTGATTCCTGCAGCGGATCCAACCCTACTTCTTGTTAACTCGGGTATGGCTCAATTCAAACCGTACTTTTCGGGAGAGAAAGAACCACCACACCCTCGCATAACTACCTCTCAAAAGTGCTTTCGAACAACAGATATTGAGGAAGTCGGAGATGACACACATCTAACCATGTTCGAAATGCTAGGTAATTTCAGCTTTGGAAATTATTTCAAGAAAGAGGCTTGTACTTGGGCGTTAGACCTATTAACAAATCAACTCGGGTTAGATCCTGAGCGTCTCTACTTCACCGTGTATACCACCGATGATGAAGCCGAACACATTTGGAGAGAACTCGGCATTCCAACCGAACGGATTTATAGATTTGGAGATGAAGATAACTGGTGGGGACCAGCAGGAAACGAAGGCGTGTGTGGTCCAAGCTCCGAAATCAATTACTACAGGGGATCCCTTGAACATGTCCCTAACGTGGATGATCCAATCCGAAATGGACAATGGGGACCCAACTACCACGAAGATTTCATTGAGCTATATAACTTAGTCTTCACGCAATTTTATCGAGATATAGAAGGTAATGACTCTGTTCTACCTGCAAAAAATATCGATACTGGTATGGGATTCGAACGCATGCTGTCTGTCTTGCAAGGCGTCGACAATGTCTACGATACGGACGCGTTTAGCAGCATAATTGCAAATGTTGAAAAATTGTCCGGCAAAAAATGGAATTCAGACCCAGAAACTGATCGGGCAATACGTGTCGTCGCCGAACATGCCAGATCATCTTGTTTTCTGATTGGTGACGGGGTTATTCCAGGTAATACTGGCCGAGGATACGTCCTAAGACGTCTAATCAGACGCGGGATGCTATTCGGCAAAGATTTAGGACTTGACGATTCGATTTTATCGTCACTTACCAAAACTGTTCGCGATCAGATGAGTCATATTTACCCCGAAGTGGCGCAAAACTATGATTTCATCAAAAACGTTCTAGAACAAGAAGAGAACAGCTTTTCACGCACCTTAGAATTTGGTGCACTTGTCCTCTCGGGAATGATCGACTATCGATTTGAAAACCCGGATGCTGCACGAGGTGCCAAAGACGGCAAACAACCAAAACCGCCAACCGGAGATGAAGCTCATACCATTGGCCGCAGACAGGCTATTTCAGAAATACAGAGTCTGGTCGAGTCTAATAACACAGTAGGAATTGATCGGTGGCAAACTCGTATTTCTGGCAAAGAAGCATTTGTGCTGTATGACACATACGGATATCCATTTGAAGTTACCGATGAAGTTGCAGGAAAAGCCGGTATCTCGGTAGATGCCGACGGATTTGCTTCTGAAATGCAAAAACAACGGGAACGTGGACGGGCCGTCGGAGCATTTGGAGGCAACGCTGATTCAACCCGCATCTATGAAGATATGGAGATCGATGACACTCCATTCATCGGTTACGAAACACTTACTGCAGACGCCACGATATCAGCGATTGTGATTAATGGCGCCAGTGTGGAGTCAGCCGAACAAGACGATAAAGTGGAGCTAATCCTCGATAAAACACCTTTTTACGCTGCTCGAGGCGGCCAGGTTGGTGATACGGGAATTATCAGTAATGAAAACTGCGAAATTCGAATAACAGACACTAGGGCTCCCTACGGACACATAAATGTTCATTTCGGCACGGTCATGTCAGGTTCTATACATAAAGGAGATGTAATCAACGCTGCTGTAGATGAAGATCGGCGAGAACGTATTCGGCGTAATCACACTGCCACTCACCTAGTACACGCTGCGCTACGAGAGATTGTAGGAAGTCATGTCCGTCAGGCAGGATCCGTTGTTGATCCCGATAGACTCCGATTCGATTTTACAAACATGGAGGCACTTTCAAAAGAACAGATCACGGCAATACAAAACCGTGTAAACGAGAAGATTCGCTTAAACCGTGAAGTCGAAGTTCACTGGACCACTTACGGAGATGCAGTAGCAGAGGGTGCTTTGGCCTTCTTCGGAGATACGTATGAAAACGAAGTCCGTACTATCAAGATCGACGCTCCCTGGAGCTATGAGCTTTGTGGTGGTACCCACATGGATCAAACTGGGGGAATCGGGACCTTCGTAATCATGTCGGAAACGGGAATTGGATCTGGTATGCGACGCATGGAAGCAATAACCGGAATTACTGCCGAACAAGAGATTCGTGATCGATTCGACACACTAGAAGATATCGCCACAAAATTCCGGGTTGGGATTTCTGAAACTCCCTCGCGTATCGGCGCAACATTGGATGATCTCAACCAAACCAGAAAACGCGTAGCACAGCTCGAGCAGCAACTACTCCAAGTAAGTGTTGGATCAGGTAATACAAATAACACCACTACTAGAGTAGACATTGATTCAAACGGAACTACCATACGCGTTGAAATAGGTCAGATTCCTGCCTCAAATGTGGACGCACTGAGAAAAGCCGGTGATCATCTCAAAAATCAGATTGGAGAAGGTGTCGTGGTATTAGGGAGCGTCATAGACAAAAGACCTATAGTTATCGTCATGGCAACTCAAGATATGATCAAAGTAGGGATCCATTCGGGGAATATTGCACAAGAAATTGCAAAACGTATTGACGGTGGAGGTGGCGGGAGTCCAATTGTGGCTCAAGCGGGAGGGAAAAAAGCTGATCAACTTACAGTGGCACTAGAGGCAACAGAAGAAATTATCAAAAAGTCACTAACTTAGATTTGACAAAGCAGGGCGGTTAAATATTCCAAATTTAGGTCGAGCGCTCGGAGTTGACTATGGTGACGTCAGAATCGGACTCGCCCTTAGTGATCCAACAGGAACCATTGCAACCCCGATTGACCCAATAAAAGCCACTGGATCCGATGATCCTCTAAACATCGCTTCTTTAGCAGCGGATCAAAAGGCTATGGCAATTATTGTCGGGTTACCTCTTTCACTGGACGGTTCGGTAGGCAAAGCTGCTCGCAAGGTAAATGCATTTTGTTCCAGATTACGAAACCTCACGCAATTACCTGTGATTGTTTGGGATGAAAGAATGACTACTTTAGAAGCCCAAAACCTACTAAGGGCAGCAGGTAAAACACCCTCGAAGGAAAGAGGCATGAACCGCGGCAAAATAGACTCAGCATCTGCAGCTATCATTCTCAACTCTTACATTCAATCGAAGTAAGAGTTGAGAATGATAGTAAAAACGAGAATTGTGGAACTATGAATAGCAATATTGGGGTAATGGGGCATCCCATTGGACATACGAAATCCCCTGTTTTTCAACAGGCCGGCCTCGACGCGTTAGACATCGAAGAAACCTTCGAAGCATGGGATGTTGCGCCCGAAGCGCTCGCAGACAAGGTGGCTACATTCCGTTCTGATGGATTTCTTGCCGCATGTGTTACGTTACCGCATAAGCAAGAAGTCATCTCAATGGTTGATGAACTCTCCGACGCTGCGCAACAAATTGGTGCAGTCAACTGGATTTTCAACAAAAACGGAAAACTTATCGGGCATAACACCGATGGAACTGGCTTTATCCGAGCTCTACGAGAAAAAGTTGGGTTTGAACCTCAAGGAGTTGACGCAACTGTATTTGGAGCAGGAGGAGCCGCTCGGGCGGTTGTATACGCCCTAAAGACTGCGGGAATCAAAAGATTGACCATCGCCAACCGGACTCTTGAGAGAGCTCAGGAACTAGCATCCTACTTCACAGAGGCACCATTTAAACCTGAGGCGATTGGCATGAGTAGAGATGAGCTTGCCGATCACGTCCCGTATTCTGGCCTACTGGTTAACACAACCTCACTGGGAATGGCTGGAGGCCCAGCAGAACTCGCAACCCCAGTTACGTCCGATATGATCTCAGCAGATGCAATTGGATACGATGTCGTCTACGCTCCACCAATGACACGGTTTTTGCGGGAAGTCGACCAAGCTGGCGCAACCAGTGCGGGTGGCATTAGCATGCTCGTTTTTCAAGGAATAGAAGGTTTCGAGATGGCAACAGGACAAAAAGCACCGGTGAACACAATGTTTTCAGCAATCGAGAGAGCTCTCGAGCTAAGCTAAACATGGTTTGATTTCTGTCAACTGCCTATAATTCCAATAAGGATAGGCATGACAATATAGATCCCCTGTATATGGACTGTAAACACCATCTTCAAGTGATGAACGAGAAACGAGACTCATGACGACATTTCGCTACCTGACGGCTGGAGAATCACATGGTCCAGGCCTTACGGTCATTGTGGAAGGAATACCTGCTGGACTCGATGTAAATGAAGACTACATTGAAAAGCAGATGTCTCGCCGTCAAAAGGGTTATGGCTCTGGTGGTCGAATGAAAATCGAAAAAGATCGCGCCGAGATTCGCTCTGGGGTACGCCATGGTGTATCGCTGGGATCTCCAATAGCCATGTGGGTGGAAAATAAAGACTTTTCTAACTGGACAGAAGCCATGGCAGTTCTACCAGTAGGCAAAGATGTAGATAAAAAAGTACACACAAAAGTCGTACCAGGGCATGCTGATTTTCCTGGTGCGCTGAAATATGTGCAACATGACTTACGAAATGTTTTAGAAAGAGCAAGTGCGCGAGAAACTGCTGCACGGGTTGCAGCTGCTTCAATAGCCCGCAGGCTTCTTGAAGAATTCGGCATTTCAATTCACGCAAGAGTTATCGCAACCGGTGATCAAGATGGGCTGGCAATATCAACAGACGATGTTGACTGGAATGCTGTGGAAACATCAGATGTACGAGCCTCTGATGACGATGCAGATAAACGCTTCAAAGCAGCGATCGACAAAGCAAAAGCTGACCGAACAACGATCGGCGGTATATTCCAGGTAGTCGCGTTTGGCGCCCCGGTCGGCTTAGGTAGCTATGTCCACTGGGATCGCAAACTGGACGCTAGACTTGCCCGATCTATGATGAGTATCAACGCCGTAAAAGGAGTTGAGATTGGCTCTGGGTTTTCAAACACGCGGAAACCAGGCAGAGAAGTACAAGACGTAATTGTTCCAGATCCTTCCGATAACCGTAGATTCAAACAGACTTCAAATCACGCCGGTGGTATCGAAGGCGGAATGTCAAACGGACAACCTATCGTTGTTAATGTCGCAATAAAACCAATCGCCACAATGACAAGTCCGCTACCATCAGTAGATATCAATACCGGAAAAGTGGTCGAGGCAGCCTACAATCGCAGTGACATTTGCCAGGTTTCGCGCGCATGCCCGGTTGGAGAAGCTATGATGGCATTGACGCTCGTAGAGGCTTTACTCGAAAAATTCGGCGGTGATTCGCTCGATGAAATTAAGCGTAATTACGCAAGCTACGTTGAATCCCACCAAGCTTTTGGTCAAAGCTGATTAACTAGCTTAAGAAAAGATTATTTTGTCGTAAATTATGGCAGGCAAGCTTAACATTTACTTGATCGGCCTTTCCGGTACAGGGAAAACTCGTTCAGGCCAACTTGTTGCGGAATCATTAGGCTGGCCGTTTGTAGAAATGGACGGAGTAATCGAAGATCGTTCAGGAAAAACCATTCCTGATATTTTCAAATATAACGGTGAGGAATTCTTCCGTGATATGGAATCTCAAATACTAGAGGAAGTAGCAAAACGGGGAGGTCGTATCGTATCAACTGGTGGTGGCGTACCAATTAGATCTCAAAATCGAAAAATTATGAATTCAACCGGCCTAGTAATTCGTTTAACAGCAACCCCACAAACTTTACATAAGCGACTTACTGTCTCCGCCAAACGACGAGGTCGTGGTGTACGACCTCTTTTGGGGAATGATGCACCAATAAAAAAAATTGAAAATATGATGATTGCCCGTGAAAAGGCATATTCGAGCGCCAACATAACTTTGGACACCGAAAACAAATCTCATCAACAAGTCGCAAAAATGATCATAGAGGCATGGCGAAATAACGAGCGCGCATAATGACATGAGCAACCAAGACCCAAATCTCTCAACTGTCGTAAACACCAGCATGGGTAGTTACCCTGTGATCGTCGGTCGTGGTGTAGTAGACAACCTAGGTATTGAGATCCGAAAAACTGGACAAACAGGCAGGGCATTTTTAATAGCTGATGAAGTGATGTTCGGCAATCCGGTACGTCGTGCGCATGAAGCTCTTGAACGAGGTGGCTTTAAGACAGACGTTCTCGCTCTAGAACTTGGTGAATCCAACAAAAATCTCAATACGGTGAATACCGTATACAAATGGCTTTCTGAACTACACGCTGAACGCAACGACATCGTCATTGCAATGGGTGGAGGCGTCACAGGCGATTTAGTCGGATACGCTGCGGCTACTTGGCTTCGTGGAGTTGCGGTTGTTCATGTACCCACTAGTCTCGCTGCAATGGTCGATTCTTCAATTGGAGGAAAAACCGGTGTAAACATGCCTAGTGGCAAAAATTTACTTGGAGCGTTTCATCAACCGAAATTAATAGTGCAGGATATCGAACATCTAAAAACTCTACCCGCAAGGGAAATGGCTGCAGGTTGGGCTGAAGCGATCAAACATGGATTAATTCTTGATTCCGACCTACTAGACAAATTTGAGTCTATGGCGCAGCAAATGAATACATTAGAAGGGGATGAGCCTCTCAAAGCTATACGGCGAAGCGTAGCAATAAAAGGGCAGATCGTATCATCGGACGAATTCGAGACCGGCAATCAGCGCGTATTGCTTAACTACGGGCACACTATTGGACACGCCATTGAAACGGTAACTCGGTATGAGACTTTTCTTCATGGTGAAGCCGTTGCTATAGGCATGATGGCCGCTGCTGGAATCGCACAACGTATCGGTCTTATAGACTCCAAATTAGTCGACAGACAAAAAGCTATTCTCGAGAGTTACAACCTACCGACTGACGCAAAAAATCTAGATGCAGACGCAATAATATCAGCAACGAAAAGCGACAAAAAATCACGTGATGGAACTATCCGATGGGTTCTATTAGAGGGCCCAGGCAAAGCTACAACTCGAAAAAATATTCCTGATGACGTGGTATTAGACTCCGTGCAGTCGATTCTCCGCTAAAAAACGTCTTATGAAATTAAAATGCAGTGACCGTTTCATAACTTTTTTGAACGACGCTGATAAACATCAGCTTGACGCATCCTCACATTAGGCGTTGATCAAGTGGACGCAAAGGAATTAAGCGATAATTCCCAGACTCTACATATCAGCTCAAGCCACCTGCCACTGCGGGGACAATACTTAATTCATCATTGTCACTGACGGTACTTTTGAGCCCATCAATATATCGAATGTCCTCACCGTTGAGATATATGTTCACAAAATGACGAAGATCTCCATTATCGTCGATCAGGCGCTCCCGCATACCAGGATAAGTAGAATCTAAAGATTCAACAATTTGTTCAATCGTCTTACCAACCGCATCAACGCTGGTTTCATTATTGGTAAGTTTCCTGAGGGGTGTTGGTATTTTCACTGTGGCAGACATAGGATTTCCTGTTATTGATAATTACCCTGTAGCTAAACGGTCAATGCAAAAGTTTCTTTGTCTTTAATTGTATGTAAAACGGTACTACTTCAAACCTATTATAAGAAGCTAACCCGCCAGAATATCCCCTTCAAGTGAACTGACTTCAACCCCTTGTTTCGTAACCCATAGAAGCCCGCGTTCAATTTCATCAATAGATCCTTCAAGTTCCAAAACCACCCAGCCATCGTCGTGATCGACTTCAGCTCGGCGAATATTCGTCACGATTTCAAACATTTTCCCGAGTTCGTAAATTACTGGTCGCTGAATCATTTCTTTTTTAAAATTGAACATCACTCTGCGGAGAGGCATCAAGTCACCGCCGTTCCCATAACAATCTCATCGAACGACCCGACCGTAGGTTCAATGGTTCTCGTCTCAACCTGATCGGCGATGGCTTCAAGCGTTTTGAGTCCAGTTCCCGTGATCAAAGCAACGGTCTCCTCATCGGGATGGATAATATTTTCTCTGACAAGCCGTTTCAGAGCAGAAATCACTACACCGCCGGCAGTTTCAGTAAAAATCCCTTCTGTTTCTGCGAGCAATTTCATACCTTCCGCAATTTCTGGTTCAGGAACAATCGTTCCTGAACCACCTGTCTTGTTTGCGATTTCGACACTATAAAACCCATCAGCCGGGCTGCCGATAGCAAGTGACTTTGCAATGGTGTCAGGTATAACCGGCTTAGGATGTGTCTGACCGTCCACAAAAGCTGTTGCAACTGGCGAACAACCAGCCGGCTGAGCTATATGCATTTTACTGTTGTTACTATCGATAATCCCAAGCTCTGCGAATTCATTCAAGCCCTTAAATACTTTTGTGAACAAGGAACCAGAAGCAACTGGAATGATGATGTGACTAGGTGCTCGCCAACCAAGCTGCTCAGCCAATTCATACCCAATAGACTTGCTTCCCTCGGAATAGTAGGGACGCATATTGATGTTTACAAATGCCCATCTTCGATCGTCACCAAGCTCAGAACATAATCGATTTACGTCATCGTAGTTCCCATTCACCAAGACGACAGATCCGAATATCGCTGCTCCAAGAATTTTGCCTCGTTCAAGGTTTGAAGGAATGAACACCATAGTATTCATGTTAGCTTTCGCACCGTGAGCTGCAGTCGCTCCAGCTAAATTACCTGTAGAGGCACAAGCAATAGTTTCGAAATCGAATTCAACGGCTTTCGTGGCGGCTACAGAAACCACCCGGTCTTTAAAGGAATGAGTTGGATTCGCAGCATCATTCTTGATCCAAAGATTGTTAAGTCCCAATTCCTTTCCAAGGTTATCGGCCTTAAAAAGTGGAGTCATACCAGCACCAATATCAACGGCATGTTCCCGACTGGCAGGAAGCAGTTGATCATAGCGCCACATAGTCAATGGACCATCTTGAATCGACTCACGACTCATGTTTTTGGATGCAGCCTGGAGATCGTAAATAACCTCTAAAGGACCAAAACAAAAGTCACACACATAAATAGGTTCTTGCGGATAGTCACGACCACACTCTTTACAGCGCAGTGACTGGACATTTGACAATTTTTCTACTGGACCTCTTAATTCGGAAGGAGTTGCACACATCACTTCCGGCAGTCGAGCCGGGAGTGACAGCAGCAGCTCATGATCCGAAGCTCGCTGATTCACCGACAACTTGGGTACTTTCATTTATAGAATCGAAAGGCACCAAGTAGTAGAACTAGCAATTAATGTTATGTGTGAGATTTGGCGCCGTCAATTTATTCAATGAGAATTTGCCTGACAGGTCAAAAAATAGATACACCGCGGTGCATAGAAGGTGCAGTGCCAACTCTTGTTCGAAATAAACCACACACGGTTCCAATTTACAAAACTATAAAGGCATCTGGAATCACTCAGTAAGTTAGAAATACCGATGGAGTAAGTATGATTATTGAATGGAATGCTCACATGTTCAGTTCAGACACCAACCGTTACCCATTTCATGATAACGCCACGTACATCCCTAAACAGGAATCTCAGTCAAGTCATCCAGTGGACGAATATATCGCGAGAATGAAAAAACATGAAATCGATCACGCTGTACTTGTTCACCCAGAACCTTATGGAGATGACCACACTCTAGCCCTCGATTGCGTCGCCGAACGGCCTGACCTGTTCAAAACAACAGCATTGTTCTACCCTAAGGATCCCAATGCACCAGATAAATTAAGAGCACTCGTGAAGAGCAACAAGGAAGCAATTGTTGCCTTCAGATTCCACGCCCATCAAGAACAGCGTACGTATTTAGAATCGTTCAAGGACGCAAATGTTGACGAATTGTGGAAAACTGCAGGTGATCTCGGATTGATCATTGAACTTCACATCGGATCTGAGTATGCAGCTCAGGCGTCTGAATTAGCTAGCAAATACTCAGATTTCACCGTATTAGTCGACCATATGTCAGAAGCCAAATATGGTTCAGGGCCAGAATATTCGGATGTTATACGAATGAGTGAGCTCGAAAATGTTTATATGAAACTGTCTGGGTTAAATCACTATGCTGACGACGCTCCATTTTATGAAAGCGTTGCTCCCTTCAGCCGATGGGTGGCTGATGCGTTCGGCGCGAATCGGGTTGTTTGGGGAAGCGGTAATCCTACAATAGTGGACGTTCATCTCGAGCACTGGAGTGAAATGGATAGGAAAAAAGTGAAGGGCGATAACTTGCAAAAATTACTGAAATTTTGAAAGGCTTCTCCCTTAAGGCGCTATTGCTACGAAAAGAGATCCAAGGCCAATTGCCATAGCTCCGGTGGCACGGCCTCTTGTTACCCGTTCCTTCAGGACCACGATAGCTAGTACCACCCCGATTAAAATCGCTAGTTCCCTAAACGGCCCTATATAACTGACCGGAGATAACCTGAACGCACTGAGCACCAGTGTGTAAGCTAGAAATTGGCACATTCCACCCAGTAGCCCAATTTTCCATCTCGTTCGTATCTCCACGATAAATTCCCTACTGGCATACGAACGAGCGATAATTGGCAGAATCCCAACAGATCCCCCTAGTGTCAGGCAGAACATATAGAAAATGGGTTCCACATATTCAACACCTCGCTTATCGAGCGCTGAATACGCAGCGATCAGCATTCCCGTGGTCAAAGCAAATAACACACCGCGGTCTGCAAATACTGATCTCGGCTTTAACCAAACTCTAAATCCTGTCCCAGACGAAGAGCCAACCATCACAACCCCTGTGAAAATCGCAATAATCCCAAAACCAGCCAATATTGAAACTGATTCGCCCAAAATCGTGACGCCAATAACAGGTATTAACACTAGCCCTAATCCTCTCGCTATTGGATATACCAACGAAAGGTCACCATGTTTATAGGCCCGTCCAAGAGTAAAAAAATACGCTATATGCAAAATGACCGTTCCGAGTATGTACCACCAACCAACTGGTGATGGAGAATTAGTCACAAACATGTACACGGCGATAGGAGAAGCCAATAAAGCCCCACAGGTCGCCATCATCCAGTTAGTTAGTTCAGGTTTATCTGAACGCCGAACCATCAAATTCCAAGACGCGTGAGCAATTGCTGATATCAAAACAAGGGCAACCGCTAGACCAGTCATAAGTACATCCCAACCGGGTTAAAACTCACTCAACAGGTATTTCGATCTCGATCGCTTACCCATCCAAAATCTACCCACAATGGCGGGCGTTCGAAGCCCAGCATCCTTGATTCTTGCATAGTGCGGGTCGATTTAATGCCATCCAAACAATAAATCGAGTTAAGAAATTACATCTTAATAAACCCTGACATCATATATGGAGGTTATGCTGCATAGATAACATCCGGATGGGGAGAGAAGATATTCATGCACTATCAAGATGAGCGAACTACAGGGTGTCGCATATCCGATTCATGGACCTATCGTGGCCTCAAAACGGTCATTCTTGAAAATGAAGCTTTAAGAGTGACTATCATTTCCGATAAAGGCGCTGACGTATTCGAATTATCCTACAAAAAAACCGACACCGAATTCATGTGGAGAACACCATGGTCCGTTAGAAACCCAGGGCTTTGGACCCCGCCGACTGGTGACGGAGACAATATATGGCATGACGCTTATATTGGAGGATGGCAGACTATCGCTCCAACTGGCGGACCACCACAAAAATATAGTAATGCAGACCTCGGACAGCATACCGAAGCAACCCTCATGCCATGGGACGCAGTGATATTAGAAGATTCACCTCAGCGAGTAAGTGCAAAATTCAGCGTCAGAACGACTCGAACTCCATTCTGGATCGAAAAAATAGTAACACTCAACAGCAACAGCTCAATCTTGACCGTCACTGACACATTGACCAATGAAGCCGAAGAAGTAGCAGAAGCGCAATGGGGTCAGCACGTTGCACTTGGCGACCCTTTCCTCACATCCAATTGCAGGTTGGATATGGCACAAGCAGACCATTTCGTACCTGCGGGTGGCGGAAACCGATTAATGGATAACCACACAGGAGTTTGGCCGAACGCAATAGATCCTGATAGTAGAAATGTAGACTTGACAAAATTCCCGCCAAAATCTGATCGAACTCAAGACTACTCGGTTTTTAAAAACCAAAAAGAAGGTTGGTACGCCGTCACCAACCCGGACATAGGTATTGGTTTTGGCCTGAGTTACCCTGTCAAAATTTTCCAATACCTTTGGTATTGGCAGGTATTTGGTGGTGGGTCGGGTTATCCATGGTACAACCGGACGTATAACGTCGGCCTTGAACCGTTTACCAGTTTAGGAGCCGGGATCCCTGAACCTGGATCTGAGGAACGTACTTCAATGATTTTCAAACCAGGTGAGACAAAAAGAGCCACAGTACGCGCTGTGGTGTTTGAAAGCACCACAGGTGTTTCGCGGATAACCGAAGAAGGTTTAGTGACCACACTTTAATTCAATCGAAATAACCGGTCAAACATGAAGAACCGGAACCTAGATCTCAGCCAGCACGCCTTCATCGACCTGATGCGCACGAATCCAGTCCCAGTCCAATGGAACACCGATACCAGGTCCGTCGGGAGCGTAGACGTTTCCTTCGCTATCTATGCCATCCAAATCATCGTTGTAACCCAAATAAACCGGCGCTTTGGTAGTTCTTACATTAGGATGCACGAGCCCCAACTCAAAAAAGTTGGTATTCCGTATCGAAGACATAATGTGACGATGGACTGGTCCAGGACCATGCAATTCCATATCTAGACCAAATCCCTCACAAGCATGAGCAATCTTCATAGCACCAGTGACCCCCCCATCTTCATGAGCACCAGCTCGAACATAATCAGTAGCATCGGCAACGATGAAATCTACATGCTGTTCAAGTAAACGAATATGCTCGGTTTGAAGAAGTGGCGTTTTAACCATCTGACGAAGCTTTCGATGAGCAAATTGAGATACGCCGCCGTCTTGATAAGGATCTTCCCACCAAAAAAAGCCCGCTTCATCACAAGCACGTCCCAACTTGAGAGCGTCACCAAAATTCTTTATCTCACAAGCAGGGTCTATCAACAGATCCATACGTCCATCGAATTGCCTTCCAAGGTTCAAAACGTTATCGATTTCTCGTTTTATATCGTTCCGAGCCAAACCCCATCCGTGAACCTTAAATGATCTGTAGCCCATTTCATAACACTGTTCCGCGAAATTAGCGAAGTCTTCAGGTGTTTGCAAACCACCATTCTCATCGCCATGCAAAGTTGAAGCATACGTAGGAAGGGGTTTGCTCTCACCACCGAGAAGGCGATACAGAGGTTCATCGTAAAGCTTACCGGCGATATCCCACAAACAGATATCAACCACGCCCACCCCGAGCATCGCACCGTGACGCAGACCTCGCTTCATGTCGTTATAGATGGATTCTCTGGACAGCGCGTCTTTGCCTATCAAATATTCTGCGACTGTCTGGACATCCCCAATAGCCCTTCCAATTTCAGGGTACTCACCAACAATCCCTTGGTCGGTATGAATTTGCAGGACCGTTCCAGACTGTTTTAGTTTAGAACCTCCTTCGTAAACCATGTTGAACGTGTTGTAATCCTTGCCAACGTTTTCGAGTTCATATTCAAAAGTTGTGACTGAGACTTTCGTGATTTTCGGGCCGGTTTTCATTTCAATCTCCTATTTACCCAACGTTGACATCAGATCATTGCGCGGTCATCTGGCTGAAGGATATTAGCACTTATGAGAAGGCAATCTCCTGTCCATTCTTAAATTGCTACTTGGCACACCACATGTAGAATTCCCTCTCAACCTACACCAACACGCAGGAAAAGACTGAACTATTCAAATGCAAGCAATCGTATATCACGGCAATAAAGACATCCGTCTAGAAAATATTCCAGAGCCAAGTCCCGCACCTGGGGAAGTAAAGCTACGGATTACTAACACTTCTATATGTGCCACTGACATAGAGGAATGGCAATATGGCCCACTCTGGGTTCAGCATGGATCTCCTAATGCTCTTACAGGACAACAAGCCCCTCTGGTGATAGGTCACGAAACCTCTGGACACGTCGTCGAACTTGGAGAAGGAGTAAATAATGTTGCGGTGGGTGATCGCGTGGCAGTAAATACAGTTTTGATATGTGGGACCTGTTTTTGGTGTATGAGAGGACAACAATCCGTGTGTCCTAACATGGCAGTTGCAGGATTCATGGCAGATGGTGGTCTAGCTGAATATATGGTCTGGCCTGCGGACCATATGGTTCTACTACCCGACCACATTTCCGATGTGGAAGCTCCGCTAATTGAACCAGCAACAGTCGCTGTTCACGGAGTGCGACGATCTGGCGTCCGAGCCGGTGACAACGTTGCAGTCATCGGTTGCGGAACGGTCGGATTACTCACACTACAAGCCTTCAAAGCGGCGGGGGCACGTGTGATTGCTGTGGATGTTCGTGATCAGAGCCTCGAGCTAGCCAAAAAACTGGGAGCAGATGAGACGGTTAACTCTAGGAATGAAAATACAGCCGCAGCAAAAATCCTAGAACTCACTGGCAATATTGGCCCGGATATCACAGCGGAAACTGCTGGTGCAAAAGAAACTCCACGAATGGCTATTGAATGGACACGTAGAGGCGGAACCGCTTTGTTGATCGGGATTTATTCAACTACGCCTGAGATAAACTTCAATAATGTCGTTGGCCCAGAAATTACAGTTATCGGATCTGTAGCCACCTCACCAGGCGATCTGGAAGCGGCCGTTGAATTAGTTGGACAAGGGAAAATCAACGTAAAGCCATTAATTTCCGAAACTGTCCCTCTAAGCAGGGCAATCGAAGACGGTTTCGAACGCATGCTCGATCAGAACAAAGAAGTTTTTCGAATCGTGATTCAGCCTGGTTCTTAGGAAGCGTATACACAATAAATGCATTACCAAGACGAAAGAACTAACAGTTGTCGTGTATCGGATGCGTGGACTTACCGCGGTCTGAAAACCATCATTCTAGAAAACGAATTACTGCGTATAAGTATTCTGTCAGACAAAGGCGCTGACATTTACAGTTTCGTATATAAACCGACTGACACTGATTTTATGTGGCGAAGTCCATGGGGGGTACGCGATCCACGAAATACAATTCCGCCTACGGGTGATCCAAGCTCCGTCTGGCTGGATTATTACGAAGGCGGATGGCAAACCGTCGTTCCGCACGGAGGCTATTCAGATCAGGTCTATGGCGCAGATTTCGGAATCCACGGCGATGTAAACCTGATTCCTTGGGACGCACAAATCATCCAAGACAAACACGATGAAGTTAGTGTGAGATTTGCTGCCAAAAGTGTTCGAATGCCCATGAACGTATCAAAGACACTTTCACTCGTTTCAGGTTCCTCTATGTTAACAATCGAGGAATCTGTGACCAACGAGGGAGAAGAGGATCTCGATGTCGTCTGGCTTGAACATATAGCAATAGGTCCGCCGATCCTGTCAGATAAAACAAAGCTGTACGTGCCAAAATCAAAATTGTTAAGCCACCCTGAAAGCATAGATCAAAACTCAAAACTTGAGCCTAACTTCAGTGGGAATTGGCCTAATATGAACGCCAAAGACGGGTCTGTTATTGATTTTATTAACATTCCACCAAAAGAAGATCGCTCATTAGACATGGCATATATGACTGAAATGTCGGAAGGCTGGTATGCCTTATTGAATGAAGAATCCAGTCTTGGTTGGGCTGTAAGTTATCCCGTGGAGACATTCAAATACCTGTGGTATTGGCGAAATTTTGGAGGCGGCTATGGCTATCCTTGGTACGGAAGATGCTACAACGCTGGATTAGAGCCTTGTACAAGCTTTGGAAACGGTGGGATAAAACAAGCCCAAAAGAATGGGACTGCCTTGAACATAGCGGCAGGGCAAACAGTCTCGGCTACTATTAAAGCAGGAGCATTCATCGGAAAAGGAACAGTAAGACACGTCGATACCAACGGCAATATAACGTTCGACTAGTCGAATATTTTGATACAAACTGCCAGTTAATTAATAGTTAGGATCAACAATGCGCAAGCGAATGTTTGGTAACTCTGGATTAGAAACCTCCGTGATCGGATATGGGGGATGGCCGATGGGTCGTGGTATGTACGGAGATTTTGACGATGATGAGGCTATCGCGGCGGCTCGCGCTTCTTACGAGAAGGGCGTGACCCTGTTCGACACGGCAGCTGTGTATGGTTGGGGTTACGGTGAAAACCTGATGGGAAAGGCACTCAAAGGCATTCGTAATAACGTAGTGCTCGTCACTAAGGGTGCAAGAGAGTGGGTCCGAGACAACCCAGATCGCAGATCAGCCACTGTTTCGGACTCAGATCCTAAACGACTCTTGGCCTCTATAGATGAAAGCTTGAAACGTCTGCAAACCGACTATATCGATCTGTTCTTGATCCACTGGCCCGACCACACTCGCGCCTTTTCGGAACCAATGGAGGCACTAGAAAACGCGAAGGCAGCAGGGAAAATACGACACACCGGTGTCTCCAACTTCTCCGTCGAAATGATGGCCGAAAGTCGGGAGACCAGCCCAATCATCACGAATCAGATCGGATACCACATCTTTGACCGACGTCCCGAAGCCGAAGTAATGCCATTTGTAAGAGAAAATGGCATGGGAATCATGGCATATGGTTCGCTGTCCCACGGCCTGTTAACTGGCACTTGGAATGCTGATAAAACTTTCAGCGATGACGATTGGCGTCGTGGTGGTGCTAACTTTGGAATCAACTCTTGGGGTCCAGAAAACCTAGCGGCCAATGTCGCTGTAGTTGAAAAATTGAAGGTGATCGCTGCGGACCATGGCAAAACGATTCCACAACTTGCAATAGCCTGGGTATTAGCAAACGAAGCCGTAAGTGTTGCGCTTGCAGGATCAGTAACTCCTAGCGAAGCAACCGATAACATCGGGGGCGACTGGGATATGTCGTCCGATCTGAAAAAAGAGATAGATAATTTAGTAACTTCTGAGGGCTCCGGAGTCGGTATGCCTGGAATGGAAATTGCAACATAGGATCTGGGTCAGGAATTGAACCAAAAATTTCTAAACAAACAAGAACAATTACTGGGTCAACAATGATCATCGATACCCATTGTCACGCGGGGGAAAATTGGTTCTTACCCATAGAATCACTCGAATTCGAGATGAATCAAGCGGGGGTCGATGCTGCCGTGCTAATCCAGCATGGTGGAACATACGACAACAACTACTTGTTCAGGGAAGCATCTAAACGCCGCGGGCGATTCAAGGTGGTCGTCATGATAGATCCAGATGATGCTGATCCACTTGGCTCAATGGAAAAATTATGGGAACAAGGCGCGGCCGGCATTCGCATCGCACCAGACGGTAAATTCAGTCATATCTCCAATGTTATCGAGATATGGCACAAAGCTGGAGAATTAGGCTTGGTGGTCAGTTCACTCGGTAACGACGATAAATTTTCCAGCGCCAGTTTCAAAAATATCATTGACACCTGTCCTGACACTCAGATCGTAATAGAACATCTCGCTGGCGTCGGTATGAACGAACCACCCTACAACGCCTACAAATCTGCACTCGAATGTGCACAACGGCCCAACACGACTATCAAAATTCCGGGATTAGGAGAAATTACACCCAGGCCGACTACTCTACGACCTGAATTTGGATTTGAAAACGTACCGCCGCTATTCGAGATGGCCTACGAAGCATTCGGTCCAGATCGAATGATGTGGGGTAGCGATTATCCTCCAAGCGCGGGCCGTGAAGGCTACCGTAACACCCTGGAAGGCGTTCGAAATCATCCGGTATTTGCGAAGGATGATGATATCAACTGGGTCCTCGGCAAAACCGCCGCACGAATCTGGAAATTCAACGATTAAAGCAAAGTAACGACTTCTTGACATAACAGCAATAAGGCTACTCCGACTCTTTTCGTTCCGGTTCAGAGATTTGAATAGTCTGGACTCTTACTGCTCATGGACATATCAATGGGCTACGGATGGTTTATACGGCAAGCTGGACATCATTTAATACCGCATGCTGATAGTTAAAAGTTTTATGACATTTCTACTAAATTCAGTGATTAACCAATATTTGAAAATGAGAATACTTATGTTTTTACATCGAGGCGGATGACAGAAACTCGATTAGAATTAATAACGGATCCTCGTAACCATGTCCTTAGCACCATTCATAATTATTTAACCAAAATGACTTCTAACTATGAGCCGATCCGTCGGCTACCTAACATGCAGGATGCAGGACCGTCTGAACTAGCGCAACGCGACAATGTAATAACGAAACTACGTTCAGTCTTCGGTTTACGCGGTTACGATCGAGCCGAAACCCCAATCCTGGAACAAACAGAATTATATCTTCGTAAGTCTGGAGGCACACTATCTTCACGGCTTTACGGATTCACCGAACCAGGCGGATATCAAGTGAGTCTTCGACCTGAATTCACTGCTGCAATCCTTCGCCAAACTATCGATGATATGACAGATAGCAACGCCGTTCGCATCATGTATGACGGACCGGTTTTTCGGTATGCAAGGCCTGAAGACGAAGATGGTATAAAAACGCGTCAGTTCACACAACTGGGCGCTGAACTAATTGGTCCATCTTCACCCGATGCTGATGGCGAGATAATTGCAATGTCGCTTGAAGGACTCAATTCTTTGGAAATTGCAGATACTAGAGTCGTCGTGGGGCATGTCGGCGTCATTGCAAAAGCACTTGGAGCGTTTGATTTATCCGAGCGAGCCAAATTATTCTTGATCAACAATATTTCGGAACTCAATAAAGGCGGAACAGATTCGGTTTTCGAAAAAGCTGAAACCCTGGGATTTGTTACTAATACTGCCATCGGAGAGGCTCAAGCTTCCAGTGATAGAACACAAATCGAGAAAAAAATTGATCGGGTGCTATCGAATGGAATTGTCGGACCTTTCGGGCAAAACATAGGGCAGCGCACTGTAGAAGACATTGTGGCACGACTATCCAAAAAATTGTCCGAGACTGACGATCCAGATAATTTCAAGAAAGCACTACAGATGCTCTCGGCAATTACGCAGATAAATGGAGCTGCAAATAAAGCACTAGAGAACGCTGAAAAAGTATTGTCAGAAAGTGGTGTGGACCCCGTTATCATTTCGAGTTGTACCGATGTGATCTCATCAGCACAAGTGGAAGGAGTACAAATAGAGCAAATCAATATAGATTTCGGCTTAGCGCGTGGAATCACTTATTACACCGGCATGATTTTCGACATTTACTCCAACGATAACAATAGCGAATCTCACCAAACACTCGGCGGTGGCGGTCGCTACGATGGACTGACCCGAGCCCTTGGATATGATTACGACTTCCCTTCGCTCGGTTTTGCGTACAACATTGACGCGTTAGTGGCGTGTCAGCGATTCAAAACCAACTCAGGCACTAACATCTATTTCGTATCACCCAAAAATTGTGGGTCTGTTCAGGCCGCCGTCAATAAAGCTCGTAAACTACGTTCCAGTGGCAAGCGAGCGGCAGTTGAATACAAAAACAATGGTGCAACCAGCTCATCTGTACAGTCTGAAGGGGAAAGCGGATGAGTAACCTTCGATTAGCATTGCCATCTTCTGGTGCTCTGTTTGAAGGAACGTCAAAACTTTTTTCCGACTGCGGTATGGGTATACGACGAGCCAACTCTCGCAGGTATACAGCTGACATCCCACAGTTTCCAGGAGTCGACGTACTGTTCCAGCGTCAATCAGACATAACTACCCAAATCGATAGTGGAAGTGCAGACATCGGAATCGTCGGCTTGGACCGGTTTTATGAATCGCGTTTGGAACGCGGGGAAAGCGTTCTCATTCACGGAGATTTAGGTTTTGGCAATTCCAAGCTTGTCATAGCAGTACCTGATGCGTGGCTCGATGTTACAAGCATGGCGGATCTTGCAGATATCGCTCTTGAATTTAGATCGAAAGGCCGTGACCTACGTATAGCATCTAAGTATCAACGATTAGTGAAACGATTCTTGAACCAAAACGACGTTAACTATGTCTCGATGGTCTATGTTTCTGGTGGGTTAGAAGCGGCCCCGGTGATTGGTTATGCCGAGGTCATCGCAGACATCACTGCAACCGGCACAACACTACGCGAAAACGACCTGAGAATACTCCTCGATGGAACAGTGATGGAATCTCAATCCGTCATGATCGGCAACGCTCGAACATTGGCCAATGACCAAAATAAATTACAGCACATCCGTCAAATCCTTGAAAAAATCGATGCTACTCTTCTAGCCAGTGACAATCACAGGGTATCCGCCAGAGTCGAAGGGCACTCAGAAGACAAAATGGCACCACAGCCCAAAAAACAGCGTGAGTTTATTGGTTCCTACAAACGACTGATTGAAAATATAAAGCCTTTTTCAGAACCGGTACAAAACCAGTGAAGCGAATAATCGGTGCGGTCGCTGGCGCCGAATATTTTCAGCGCGAGCGCAATGTATCAGTCGAGTCTACTTTATCGGATGGAAATGGACTCTTTAAGACCAAGTTAGCGCCAAGTGAATTTGCACTCAAGATAATTGAAATCATCCGATCAGAAGGTGACCAAGGGCTGAGACGAATCATCACGGCCCTAGATGGTTCACCGCCTAAATCATTTGAAGTCTCCCAATCCAAAATAGATTCGGCATTTCAAAGTCTCGATCCAAAGTCCATATCAGCACTTGAGCTAGCAGCAAAACAAGTTCGTGCTTTTCAGAGTAAAGCCCTTCCAAAAAGTTGGAGTGACAGCAAGCGGAATGTAGGAGAGAGAATCACCCCATTGAATTCTGTAGCTGCATACGTACCTGCAGGAACCGCACCACTTGTGTCAACTGTAATTATGACGGTTGTCCCAGCACGAGTCGCAGGTGTAGAAGAGATAATTGTCGTAACGCCGGCTTCGGGAAACTCCACCCCAGATCCAGCTGTTTTGGCTGCTGCAAAGATTGCCGGAGCAACACGGGTGTTTGCGATTGGTGGCGCTCAGGCTATAGCTGCTATGGCATACGGTACAGAAACTGTACCAGCAGTAGATTTAATCTGTGGCCCAGGCAACGCTTGGGTTACAGCTGCGAAAAAGCTGGTTTACGGAGACGTCGGAATTGATGGTGTGTACGGTCCAACCGAAACTATGGTGATCGCTGACGATTCAGCAAAACCTCGTTTCACCGCTTCGGATCTCATTGCACAAGCTGAACACGATCCACTAGCAATGCCGATCTTAGTAGCACTGTCCGAAAAAATTGTTCGCAATACTGAAGCCGAAATTGATCGCCAATTGAACAATCTCCCCAGAGCCGACATAGCACGTTCTGCCTTCACAAATCGGGGAGTGGCCGTCATCGTGAATAGTACGGCCGAAGCAATTGATGTGGCGAACTCCGTTGCTCCTGAACACCTCTGTATATTAACTGCAGATGCGAACGAATTAATTGATAAAGTCAAGAATGCCGGTGGACTGTTCGTAGGCGAGTGGTCAGCAGAAATAATGGCCGATTATATTGCCGGTCCATCCCACGTAATGCCGACGGGAGGTACTGCTCGGTTTTCATCAGCTTTATCAGCGCGCGATTTCATTCGGGTTACTCCGGTACTAACATTTAACAAAACTACATTCTTAGAACTTTCAGAGCATGCCGAATTGTTAGCCAAAATTGAGGGCTTACAAGGACACGCATCCGCTTCAGAATACCGTCGTGAATACTTAATAGGCGAATAAACTGCCAACAAACCAATCACCCTATGTATAACTTACAATCTCTAATGCGCCCACACATGGTGAAAATTGCCACCTATCACGGCGTTGATCCATCAGAAGAGCTTGCACGCAAAGCAGGTATAAGACCTGAAGATGTAATTCGCTTAAACGCCAATGAGAATCCCTATGGAGCTCTGGATAAGGTTTCTGCGGCACTTGTAGGCCAACCCTTGCACCTATATCCCGACCCAAAGCAACAAAAGCTGCGCACAGCACTAAGCGAATACGTTGGACAACCGGTGGATAGGATTATTGGAGGAGCAGGGGGCGATGAAATAATCGATCTCCTGATGCGCTTATTCGTGGAGCCGGGTCAAACTGTTCTTGATTGTGAACCGACATTCGGCATGTATTCCTTCGCTGCACGTCTGGCAGACGCGAAAATTATTTCCGCTCCTCGAACAAATACTTGGGACATAGATATCCCAGCCATGACAGGAGCAATTGACAGATTAACACGAATAATATTTCTCGCCTCCCCGAATAACCCAACTGGAAATTTACTTAGGGAAAGAGATGCGCGAGCCCTTTTAGACACGGGGGTAATTCTTTGTGTAGACGAGACTTATTACGAATTCTCTGGGAATACGTTGTCGCACTTACTTGATGACTATGAAAATTTGGTGATCTTACGTTCGTTTAGCAAATGGGCCGGTATCGCTGGATTACGTGTTGGATACGCAATTGGCTCCGCTACTTTAATCTCCCATTTAATGGACATCAAACAACCATATAACATCAATATTGCCGGAGAAGCAGCGGTTCTGGCAGCTCTTGAGCATCGCGACGAACTATTGGAACGAACAAGAAGCTTAGTTGAGCAACGTAAAAAACTCGAAGCTGTCATAAATGATTTAGATGGTGTTTCATACTTTCCATCTCAAGGAAATTTCCTGCTGTGTAAATTCGAACACAGAACCGCTGAGCAGGCTTTTACAGGGTTAGCCAGGCATGGAATTTTCGTAAGACAGTTCCCGCAAACCGTCTTAAATGACTCGTTACGCATTAGTGCAGGAACTCCAGAGCAAACAGACCAGTTGATCTACGCCCTCAAAAACATTGTTTAGTCCAACTCTATAGAGTTAGCATCGAACTTATAGATTCAGTAGTTTTGATATTGAAGGTACGTGTATGTCTCCAGAAAAGCCTCGAATAGCAACAATTGTTCGCGAGACAGGTGAAAGTAAAATATCGGTCACTGTCAATTTAGACGGGACAGGCGAAGTTGAAGTCGCTACGCCAGTCGGGTTTCTGAAGCACATGCTGCATCAGATAGCTCGGCACGGCTTGATAGATCTAAAAGTCGAAGCTAATGGGGACCTGGAAACAGGCTCACACCACACTGTAGAAGATACCGCTATAGCACTGGGTCGGGCAATTGACCAAGCACTTGGCGACCGAAAAGGAATCGTGCGAATGGCCGATCGTACTTGTCCGCTTGATGAAGCCCTAACTCAGGCTGTATTAGATCTTTCTGGCCGAGGCTACGCTGTGGTCAATATGGGCCTGGATAATAATGTAGGTGAATTCCCAGCAGACCTCGCACGTCATTTTTTTGAGGCTATTGCTGTAGAAGGCAGGTTCTGTTTGCACATCCGGGTATTATCTGGTCAAAACGAACACCACGTGATTGAGTCTGCATTCAAGGCATTCGCCCGAGCGATGGGTGATGCCTCCAGATTAAACCCGAGAGATCAGGGAACCGTTCCAAGTACAAAAGGTACGCTGAACTAGTCAATACGAGAACTTAACAGCGTGATTTGCCTAGACCGATTCCAATTCATAGGTAAATGTCTCAATCACCGGGTTGGAAAGTAGTTTTTCACACATCGCTTTCACATCTTGCTCGGCACTTGCTTTATCATCACCTTGAATCTGGACTTCAAAGTATTTTCCGGCGCGCACAGCATCAACTGCATCAAACCCAAGACGACCAAGAGCACGCGCTATCGTCAAACCCTGTGGGTCATTTACTGTCGGTTTAAGCAAAACATGAATTTTTGCTAAAAACATCGGTTATGCTCCAAAGCTCAAAAATTCAATATTGATTCTGCTTGAAACTTTCAGGCGCGCGATCCTGATATTCCTTGATAAATCGGATTATTTCTTCCACGTCTACTTCATCCAAATACAAATGATGTCTCCAAGCCGTTATTACAATCTTGCTAGGCAGGCCTGGATAAGCAGACATGATGAACTGAGATGGGTCTCTCGGCAGAATATCGTCCAACGCCTTAACTATTTCAGGGCATTCCGTTTCACAGTCATAGTGGAGTCCAATACCACCGTGTTCTAAATTATGAACCAGAACCTCATCTGGCAAGATGCCCTCATATCGCCCCCATCTAGCCGGCGCCGGAATCCCAATTGACGTGGTTGCTCCAGCCCAATGAGGCCCAGACGTTGCGGGAACAACGGAATATGTCCCTGAGTATGGAGCATTTACATCGATATGACCGCGTCCGTCATCGGGATCCAGCGCAATGTGTCCACCGGTATTCACCCCTAGATTAGCGGCTCCTTCACGATTCCAATTCGGTGATACAACTAGAGCCGCGATAAAAATCACGGCAAAAATAGTTCCTCCGAACATTAGTAACGACCGCTTACGACGTTGACGCGTCCGGCTCCTACCTCGTCGCTCCTCCCTGATCTGTCCTTTACTCATGCCACGGCGACTAGCCGGCCGTGTTGTTGCTTTACGCTGTTTATCTGCCATACGACCTCGTAAGTCACGCTCTTTGGCGTGCCAGTAAATTCATAACTATCTACAATATCAGTGACTTCCCCGACAGTCGCCGGTAAGACTCCATATAACGGTGCTGAGTTTGCTTAATGATTTCCTGCGGTAAAACAGGAGGCGGGGGTTCTTGATTCCAATCGGTTTCCAACAACCAAGCTCTTAAAAATTGTTTGTCGAAGGCAGGAGGAAAATGCCCAGGCATCCAATCACTTACATCCCAATATCTACTTGAATCCGGAGTCAACACCTCATCAATTATTGTCAGCTCACCATCAATTAATCCAAACTCAAATTTTGTATCTACGAGAATCATCCCACGCCCAGCAGCATAATCGTGCGCTACCTGAAACACCTCAATGCTTTTCTCTTCGAGAGTCTTGTGCATTTCTATGCCAACAAGATCTTTGGCCTCCTGGGGAGTCATTGCCATATCATGACCGGACTCAGCTTTGGTTGAGGGGGTGAATATCGGTTCTGGGAATTTATCAGCAGCCTTCATCCCTCGCTGCAAAGATTGCCCGTTCATTGTCCCAAACTGTTGATACTCAGCCCAGGCAGATCCTGCTATATAGTTTCTAACAACACATTCAATATCAATCCGGTCAGCTTTCTTGATCACCATCGATCTGCGCGCCAGATCAGGTGTAAGTTCCAACAAAGCTCCGTTTTGTTCAACAGCCGCCATCGCTAAATCATCATTAGCAGTTGCAATCACATGATTTGGCATCACATGTTCTATCACTTCAAACCAAAACGAAGACATCTCAGTCAATATGATGCCTTTGCCCGGTATAGGTTGATCCATCACAACGTCAAATGCCGAAATACGATCTGAAGCGACCATTAGCAAACGATCATCGCCAAGATCATAAGTATCCCGAACCTTCCCTCGATAAAGGAGTCCGGACAGATTGGTTTCGAAAACTGCTTCAGTCAATTATTGTCTCTGAAATGCCCACACGTGTATAAATCTGATCCACATGGACAAGGTAAAAGCTATAGTCAAACAAATCATCAAGATCTTGAGGTGAAACCTTTGTCGACACCACTGGATCCGTCTTAATTAAATCACGAAAATCTAACTCGGATTCCCATGATTTCATCGAATTTCTTTGCACAGCATCATATGCGTCCGTCCGGTCAACACCCTTTTCAACCAACAACAACATAACTCTGGGGGAAAACACAAGACCACGGGTGGACTCAAGGTTCTGCATCATTCGATCTGGATACACAACCATATCCCCGATAATCCCCGTCATCAGACTCAACATATAGTCGAGACCAAGCGAAGCATCGGGCAAAATCATACGTTCAGCGGATGAGTGAGATATGTCACGTTCATGCCACAGAGCAACATTCTCAAGTGCCGTAATAGAGTTACCGCGAATCAATCGGGCAAGACCACATATCCGCTCTGAAAGTTCAGGATTACGCTTATGTGGCATCGAAGAAGAACCTTTAGTTACATAACCAGGTTGACCAAATGGTTCTTCAACCTCACGAACCTCGGTCCGTTGCAAACCTCTGATCTCGGTCGCTACCTTTTCTAAGGTTGCGGCAATGAGAGCCAAGAGCTGCAAGTATTCCGCGTGTCTATCTCGTTGGATGATCTGGTTGGAAACTTCGGCAGGAGTAAGATCCAACTGCCTACAGACCGATTCTTCAATCGAAGGTGGTACAGACGCAAAAGTACCCACGGGGCCAGAAAGCATGCCGACTGCGACTCGTGATCGCACTCCAATCAGGCGTTCACGATGCCGCTTTATTTCACCGAACCAGAGCGCTAGCTTCAATCCAAAACTCATCGGCTCTGCATGAATACCGTGCGAACGCCCGATACACGGTGTTTGCTTGAACTCGATTGCACGTATGCGCAGTGCGTTCAATAAACCAACAAGACCTTTGTCTAGCAAATCACATGATTGGACAAGCTGCATACTGAGAGCAGTATCTTTCACATCATTAGAAGTCAAACCATGGTGAATCCAGCGACCCTCAACCCCAAGACTTTCACCAACGGCGCGTGTGAACGATACGATGTCATGTTTTGTCTGCTCAAACCACTTGTCATAAATTGATCGATCAAATTTCGCACATCGAATCTTCGCCATGTCTTGTTCGGGGACCACACCTTGTTCCGTCCATGCCTCGGACGCTGCAATTTCGACCCTCAACCAGAGATCAAAAGAGTTGTCTTCCGCCCAAATGGCGTTCATTTCAGGTCGCGAATATCGTGGAATCAATGTTCTATGAGGCTCCCGTTATAAACGTCTTAGCATGCACGTACCTAAGTAGCGGTCCAAAATCTTTACCGAATTCTATTGCCGGTATTTTGCTCTTTTCACAGTATCGCAGCAGTTTGCCAGTTGCGAACACGGTATCGGCTGCATTGACAGCAGCACATGCGTCCCCAAGCAAACCGTCACCTACAAATATCACTTCACTTCCACCATAGTTATTCTTCAAACGGTTAATCACTTCACATTTACAAGTAACCCAATCGCCTCTACAAGATTTTACGTAAGAAGGATAATCGTAGCTAAATGGGGGCCTCTCACCTGGCTCAGACAAAACTTTCCCACTATGCAATTCGATACGATCGAGTCCTGCCTTTTCCAACACTGGTTCGATATAAAAATTAAGCCCGGCAGATGCCACGGACACGACACCCCCAGAATCCCAAACAAGCTCGCACACCTCAGTTGTGCGCTTCCTGATGCAACCATGTAACGCAGCGCGCTTAGACATTTCAAACGTAGTTTCATCGACCATATCGAATACAGATTCTTGATATTGGCGTAAAGAGATTTTCCCAGCCGAAAAGTGCCCACTTAACTCAGCCACGCGGTTTGGTGATGTACAACAACGGAACATTTCCCCACCTACGAAGGTAGTTGCAAGGGTGCCATCAAAATCAAAAACAACGTGAATATTTACCGACATCAGTTCTAAACAGCCCTTTCACCAATATCCCGTCTATAACGCGCTCCTTTAAAGGCAATTTTTCCTACTCCAGCGTAGGCCGCAGCTAGCGAATCTCTTATCGTTTCGCCAGAGCCAACTACTCCAAGAACACGACCGCCATCAGTAATCAATGATCCATCACTTTGCTTACTTGTTCCAGCATGAACCACAAGTCCATGCTCTGATGCTTGGGTAATACCAGTGATTTCTGCTCCAATTTCATAATTCCCTGGGTAACCGTCCGATGTCATCACAACGAAGGTACAAGCTAGGTCAGACCAAATGACCTTTTGGTGAGCAAGACGTCCTTCTACAACTGCCATACAAATTTCCAAAAAGTCACTTTTAAGTTTCGGCATTAAAACTTGACACTCTGGATCCCCCAACCGGCAATTAAATTCGATAACTCTTGGCCCGGTACTCGTGATCATAAGCCCCGCATACAAAATCCCAGAATACGCACTGTTTTCCGCTGCCAACGCCCGTGCCGTGGGCTCGAGAATTTCCGTCCTTACCCGAGCTGCAAGTTGGCTCGTCCAAAATTCTGGAGGGGCATAAGCGCCAACGCCACCAGTGTTCAGGCCAGTATCGCCTTCACCGATCCTCTTATAATCACATGCGGCAATTTCTGCGGAGACTGTCTCTCCATCCAAAAAAGCAAACACACTTACTTCCGGTCCAGACATACGCTCAGCAAGAAGTAAGCTTGCAGAGGACTTTCCAAACGAAGCACCATCAAGCATACCCACCACAGCGATCTCTAGTTCCTTGTAAGTATCTGGAAGAATAACTCCTTTACCAGCGGCTGGCCCATCCGCCTTGACGACAAGGGAACCTTCTGGCAGCGTCAGAGCGTAATCGATAGCTTTAGTTGAATCAGAAAACGCCACTGAATCAGCAGTAGGGATCCCATATTTGGACATCAAATCATTGGACCAAATCTTGGATCCCTCTATTCGCGACGCGTTTTTTGAAGGACCAAATATCTTCAATCCATGTCTTTGGAAAAGCTCTGCAATACCATCGATAAGAGGCTGTTCGGGACCAACAATCGTAAGGTCAATCGAGCGAGTTTTCGCAATTGATATAAGGCCATCCAGATCATCCGCCTTCACAGCTACGTTTTCGCCTAATTCAGCAGTCCCAGCATTGCCGGGAGCTATGATCAGCTTAGTAATTTTTGGACTCTGTACGAGCTTCCACGCCATCGCATGCTCGCGCCCCCCAGAACCGATTAGAAGGATCCTCAATTAATCCCTAATCCTTACTGATAAGTCTGATAAGTTCAAGTTGATTCACGCACTATTCTATGTTTGACTATTCCCATTCGATGGTCCCAGGAGGCTTGCTCGTGATATCCAAAACAACTCGATTAACCTCTTCAACTTCATTGACGATCCGACTCGATATTCTCCCAAGGGTTTCGTATGGAAGTCGAGCCCAATCGGCTGTCATGGCATCTGCACTAGTTACGGCACGAATTGCCACTACGTACTGATACGTTCGCTGATCGCCCATCACACCGACCGTCTGTGTGTTCGTAAGAACCGCAAAAGATTGCCATAACTTGTCGTACAGTCCATCGGCTTTGATTTCGTCGATAACAATCCAGTCAACGTTACGAAGAATTTCAAGCTTTTCATAATTGACATCCCCCATAATCCGAATCGCAAGACCCGGGCCAGGGAAAGGCTGGCGATTAACGCTCTGAGAGCTTAGGCCCAATTCGATACCAGCCTGCCGCACTTCATCCTTGAACAAATATCGAAGCGGCTCAACCAATTTCAAATTCATGTGCTCCGGTAAACCACCGACATTATGGTGGGTTTTGATTTTATGCGAGGCGTTAGAGTCGGCGCTTACACTCTCGATAACATCCGGATACAGGGTTCCCTGAGCGAGATAGTCAACTTCCCCTATATCCACAGCCACTTCTTCAAAAATCTCAATAAACTCTTGCCCAATTGTTTTCCGTTTTATCTCTGGATCAGTGACCCCCTTTAAAGCATTAAGGAATCGTTCCGTTCCGTCAACGAACACAAGATTCACGCCCAGTTGACTAGCAAACACATTTTGAACTCGGTCAGCTTCGCCTTTCCGCATGAGGCCGTTATCCACAAAAATGCATGTCAGTCGGTCACCAATAGCTTTGTGGATAAGTGCAGCGACAACGGTCGAATCAACGCCGCCTGATAGAGCACATATCACCTTCCCTTCTCCAACGCGTTCTTTTATACGCTCAATCGCATCTGATACAAAATTCTCAGGTGTCCAATCACCCAAGCCCTTGCAAACACCAGAGATGAAATTACGGAGAATCTCGACACCTTGTGGAGTATGAGCGACTTCCGGATGAAACTGAATTCCAAAACATGTTCCGCGGTCATCACCCATAACGGCAATAGGAGAATTCTCAGAATAGGCCATAGCCCGAAAACCTGGAGGCAACTCTTCAATACGGTCACCATGACTCATCCACACAGGCACCTCCGTATCTAAGCCCTCAAACAGGACATTGTCCTGCCCGTCCTTGTGAATCACCGCGTGTCCATATTCACGCTGTGTACCGGGTTCGACAGTCCCACCGAGTTGGTGAGCTATCAGCTGCATGCCGTAACAGATACCCAGCAATGGAACACCCGCCTCATAAACCCAAGAGGGTGCCATCGGGGCTCCTGATTCGTAGACACTGTTGGGACCGCCTGAAAGGATTATCCCTATAACATCTTGCGTGTCGAGTATTTCGCTGCCAGCATCGTGGGGGAGTATTTCGCAATAGGTATTAAGTTCGCGTATCCGGCGGGCTATCAAACGTGAGTACTGAGAACCAAAATCCATAATGACTATTGTTTGCATCCTGTCATCGACAGGAGGGGTGCTGCCAGTCGTTCGATCAGCCTGAGCAATTTCAAGATAAGTTCCAACTTCGATATCATCTGATGTGGAAACTCTCCGAGATCCGCTGTTGATTGGTTGTTCTGTCATCTGGTCCCCGGTAGTTTTTACAATTCTCTTACGGTCGCTTGGCACATTCGACACATCGAAATATTTGGCATATTAAAGCTTATGGCAGCATGAATTATGTCTCTTGCCTAAATTTACCTGTCCCCGACGACTGAGTCACGGAAAATATGAATGTTTTTATTGATTGCTTTAATACCAACCAAGTCATTTCCAGCCGCTAATATTATTTGATGCTTTTATCACCAGACAGTTCCAGCCTCAATATCGCAGCTACAGCAATAAAACAGGGAAGCTTGGTGTCATTTCCAACAGATACGTATTTCGCCCTCGGAGCCGATGGCATGAATGATAGAGCAGTGCAACACGTCTTTGAAGTAAAAGGAAGAAACCCTGGAACGCCAGTCCCATTGCTTATAAGTGACTTAGATATGGTCACTGAATTAGCAACAACGTTTCCTCAAATAGTTATGGATCTCGCATCAAGATTCTGGCCTGGGGCGCTTACAATAGTAGTTCCAGCATTGGAGCGGGTGCCCGAGTCAGTAACAGCGAGAACAGGGACCGTTGGTCTCAGGATTCCAGACCATAGTCTCGCACGCCAATTGATCAGGCTCTCTGGAACTCCGATAACGGGAACCAGCTGCAACGTGACTAGCCAACCGCCTATGGCCAATGCCAGCGATGTAGATCAGCAATTCGGTGAAAAAATCGACTTCTGTATCGAATCACCTTGCGGATCAAATACAGCCCCGAGTACCGTCATTTCTTATGCCAACGGTAAATTATCAATTTTGAGGCTAGGCGCAATCAGTATTGAATCTATTAAGAATACTATTGGCAAAAACATTGTAATTGGCGTGGTCGGTAATCTGGCCAGCCAATAATTTATCTTCAGCAGGAGACTTTTATTGCCAGTTACGGGAATATTGCCAGGACTTACACCTAGTGATGCAGACGAATTTGAGTCTGCATTAATGAAATTCGTCGATTCAAGAGAATTGCCGCTCTACAAGATGATGGCCTATCACTTGGGCTGGGTGGATCAGAACGGTGAGCCCGAACCAGTTACGAATCAGGACAGATCCCATGGACACATCGTTCTCGCCACGTCAAAAGCTGCCGGGGGCGAGAACCAGACAACCATGCCATATGCAGTCTCAGTAGAACTCTTGCACAACTTTATCCTGGTTCATGAAGACGTTCAAAATGCGAATACGGAAAGAAACAACCGAGCCAGCATCTGGTGGTCTTGGGGTCCAGCACAGGCCATTAATGCCGGTGATGGTATCCATGCAATGGCTCGAATATCCATATTCGAGCAGAGAAAATCCAGCGGCCTTTCGGCGAATCCGCGTTTAATTTCCATGGCACTGGAGACGCTTGACAATGCAACTTTAGAAGTTTGCGAAGGGGAGTATCTTGATATTTCCTTTCAAGAACGAGCCGCCGTAAATATAGAAGATGTGTTGATGGTGGCACGTAAGCGAGGTGCGGTGCTCGGTTGCGCTGCAAAGCTCGGAGGAATAGCGGCAGCGGCCTCAGAAGACCTACTCAATTCACTGACTAGATTTGGCACAACAATCGGTACTGCGAGAAATTTAAACACTGATCTGAGAGCACTTTGGCCGGAGCAAGATACCGAACGAGACGAAGTCCAACGCGGAAGGCTGCAATCGAAAAAAAAGTCACTCGCTGCAGCTCATGCAATCGAAAATGGCACTCCTACTACCCGTCGTCGTTTGGGAGAAATTTTCATGAAACGTGTTCTAGGGCCAGATGATATAGACGAAGTAACATCAATCCTCTCGGAAACCGAGAGCAGATCGTTTGCCGAAAATACTGTCCAGAGTTTGATCAATGAGGCGATTCGTGAGATCGAATCAACTAGCTTCTCAGATGAATACAAAAACTCGCTCATCGAAAGCGCCAAATTAATAGTTGGATCGCAC
Organism: uncultured Chloroflexota bacterium; assembly: GCA_913042135.1. Taxonomy (GTDB): domain Bacteria; phylum Chloroflexota; class Dehalococcoidia; order Lucifugimonadales; family Lucifugimonadaceae; genus Lucifugimonas. The sequence continues at coordinate 37,501 of CAJWJL010000002.1, forward strand.
TAGAGAAAACACATCTATTATGAACAAACGATCCATCACTAACGCTGATTTTGCCGGTAAAACGGTGTTAGTGAGGGTCGATTTCAACGTACCAAAGCGCGGTGAAGTGATCTCTGATGACTCTCGAATCCGAGCTGCGTTACCAACCTTATGCCTCCTAAGCAACGGAGGGGCAAAAGTTGTGATCTGCTCGCATTTTGGCCGTCCAGCTGGACAGGTAGTCGAGCAAATGAGGATGCAACCAATACGCAAAAGGCTTTCAGAAATCCTGAATAGGCCTGTCCTCGATGCTGGTGGCCCGAATGGAACACAACCCGCCAAAATAGTTTCTCAACTTGGAGCGGGCGACTTCGCACTTCTGGAAAACCTTCGATTTGAACCCGGCGAGGAAGAAAACGACAAGAATTTCTCCAAACACCTGGCATCCTTGGCAGATCTTTTTGTTAACGACGCTTTCGGTGCTGCACACAGAGCCCATGCCTCTACCACTGGAGTGGCTAAACATATACCAGCTTACGCGGGACTGTTAATGGAACGTGAGATCACGGTGCTCGGTCGATCTCTGGAGAGCTCAACAGACGCAACAGTTGCAATTATCGGTGGAGCAAAGGTCGCTGACAAAATCCAAGTACTACATCACTTATCCAAAAAAGTTGACACGATCCTCATCGGAGGAGGGATGGTCGCAGCCTTTTACGTGGCACAAAACAATCCGGGTGGGGCAACGGTTGTGACAGAGACCGACCTACTAGCTGCTGAAGATGTACTAAATGCTAACGGAGCAAAAGTTATATTACCGTCAGATGTCTTGACCGCCAGTGAATTTAGTAAATCTTCACCTGCATCTATATGGGAATCGAATAACGTACCTAATGATGAGCTTATCTTAGATATCGGGCCGCGGTCTTCTAAAAAGTATGCTCAGGTCATTTCACTCGCAAAAAGAATCATATGGAACGGCCCTATGGGTGTATTTGAATGGCCTGCATTCGCAAATGGCTCTATTGCAGTTGCAAATGCTGTCGCCGCCAATAACATGGCCACCTCAGTAGTCGGGGGCGGATCTACAGCAGAAATAATAGGATCACTTAATCTTGGAGACAAAATCACGCATGTCTCAACAGGTGGGGGAGCTTCACTCGAGTTTTTAGAAGGCAAAACTCTCCCTGGCGTAGCAGCATTGATTGATGCCACAGGTTAAGCCATCCACGCTAAGATTATCTCAGGAATATCTAATGAAATATCGAAAACCGGTAATAGCTGGCAATTGGAAAATGAACACCGATGTTGAGTCGGGAATCAACTTGGTTAAACAGATTCTCGATCTCAGCAACAACATAACAAACGTTGAAAAAATCATTTGCCCGCCATTTGTTTCGTTAACGAGCATTGCAAAAATGTTGAACGGATCCTCTATTCAACTAGGAGCACAAAACGTAAACGCAAATGAAAACGGAGCGTTCACAGGAGAAATATCTACCGCGATGCTGCAAGGCTTGATTAGCCACGTCGTCATAGGACATTCAGAAAGACGGATGTTTAACGATGAATCATCAGAGCAGGTCGCAGAAAAAGCAATTAGCGCGTCAAAAGCAGGAATAACACCCATCTTGTGTGTCGGTGAAGACCTTAGCATTCGAAAATCCGGAAAAGCAGTAAATTTCATCACAAGGCAACTCGAAGCTAGCCTTGAAGGATTTTCAAACTGGAATTCACTAATTATTGCTTATGAACCGATTTGGGCAATCGGAACAGGCGAAGCCGCTACAGCAGACCAAGCCCAAGAAATGACGGCCGTTTGCCGTAACGTTATTTGTCATTTGACACCTGATTTAGGCAATTCAGTTCGTGTCCTTTACGGAGGGAGCGTAAATTCAAAAAACGTTGCCAAATTACTTGAACAACCAGATATAGATGGGGCATTAGTCGGTGGGGCAAGTTTAAACGCGCAGGAGTTTTCAAACCTAATCAGGTTAGCGAGTTCGAAATAACGCAGCTACCACATTCAGGCCAATCAAGTGAATTACTCATCCAAACCGAAACTCATCGCAGTGGTTGGTACAACCGCCACCGGAAAAACTTCGGTTGGAGTTGAATTGGCACTGGAACTAGGTGGAGAAGTAATTAATACAGACTCGAGACTTTTTTATCGCGGAATGGACGTAGCGACCGCTAAACCAACGAAAGACGAGATTAAGGGCATTCCGCACCATCTTATCGACTTCCTGGCCCCAAACGAGCAGTACAACCTCGCGGAATATCTCAAGAAGGCACGATCAACCATAACCGAAATTCTGGATCGAGGGAAACTACCGATCTTGGTAGGAGGATCTGGCCAATACGTATGGGCAATCATCGAAGGATGGAACGTCCCAGCAATTCAACCAAATCCATCATTGCGCTCCCAGCTAGAGTACAAATTTGCTCGAGATGGTATCGAGCCTCTTGCTAAACAACTATTAGAAATTTCGCCAACTACTGCAGAAACAACCGATCTACGAAATCCCAGACGAGTAATTCGTGCTATTGAAAGAATTCGATCAGGATCAGTAAATCCCACATATACTCCAAGCAAGTCAACTCATTCACCGTTCGATCACTATATTGTTGGTTTGATGATTGACCGGGCAGATTTACACGCTCGTATAGAGGAACGACTTGATTCAATGGACAAAAATGGATGGAGACAAGAGGTCGAATCACTTTTAAATCAGGGGTATTCAACTAAGGATCGCGCTCTTAGTGCGATTGGTTATCCGCAAATGATTGGTCACTTAAATGGCGAATCCGACTTAAGTGAGGCGATACGCCTTACAGCTGTTGCGACCAATCGTTTGATACGACGTCAAAACAACTGGTTCAAACAAAACGACAAGCGCATTAACTGGTTCGATATGACGCGTGAACCGAAACAAAAAACACAATCGATCATTTCAGCGGTTTTTCAGTGGTGCGAGCTAAAGTAACAAACCGTGTACATGCAGATGGTTTATATCTATATACAACGTCAATATTTCATTTTTGATCAAATTCGCAGTTTAACCAATTCATCCATAGAATCAATACGTTGCTACACCACTTTCCCTCCGAAAAACTGGAGAAAACATGACCCTTGAGTTCACAAAATTGCATGGTGCTGGAAACGATTACATCGCAATAGATGGTCGAGGCATCGATCGGGATTGGGGGGCGCTTTCAAAAGCAATGAGCGTTCTCGCATTTGGCGTTGGATCAGATGGAATTGTTTTGGTCCAAGATTCTGATATTGCACAAATTCGCATGAGGGTTTACAACCCGGATGGCTCCGAAGCCGAGATGAGCGGAAACGGTATCAGGCTTTTTGCAAAATTTGTGATCGACCGCAAATTTGCTTTACCCGGCGACAATGGCATGACCGTTGAAACCGGCGGTGGTGTGCGGATCGTATGGCCAACTATGCAAGGCGATAAAATGGTTGCCGCCAAAGTAGCAATGGGTGAACCTACGTTTATTCCGAACGAAATACCGGTGAATCTAGCCCAAATTGGCGACCTTGAGATCATAAAAGATTTTCCAATTAGCGCTGGAGGTCGCGATATGAAAATCACATGCCTG
>CAJWJL010000003.1:0-39220 GCA_913042135.1 uncultured Chloroflexota bacterium
TCCATCAAGCGCAGTTTTTAGCTCATCTATGCCATAGCCTTTCTCAGCAGATACGGCGAGGATCTGAGCGTTTGCTAGTGACGTGTTTTTGAGCATCTCCTCTACGTCGAGGGTTACCAAATCGAGCCAGTCTTGGTCAACAATATCTTTCTTTGTGATGATCACTAATCCGGTGTTTACACCCAGTAAGTCTAGAATTGCTAGGTGCTCTAGGGTCTGCGGCATGGGCCCTTCGTCAGCAGCTATTAATAGCAGCGCAACATCAACTCCCCCCGAACCCATAAGCATGTTTTTGATGAAGCGCTCGTGACCCGGAACGTCCACTATGCTTATCTCAATACCCGAGGCTAATTTCAGCCACGCAAATCCTAACTCGATCGTCATACCGCGATCTTTTTCCTCGCGTAATCGATCCGGGTCTATCCCTGTAAGGGCCTGAACAAGCGTTGATTTTCCGTGATCTACGTGTCCTGCTGTGCCGACGACAAACAACTTGTAATTACTTTCATGCTTTATAAATCGATAATTGAATATTCGGGCAAATTACTTTCGTATGATTCTAGATGTCCACGATCTAATACAGCATGTTGCTATCGCCACATTACTGTTCACTTATAAATTCAGCGAACACCTCGTTGCCGAGTAACCGACCTTTATCGGTCAGGCGTACGCCTTCTTTTGTTATTTCCACGAGACCTAGCGCCACCACCCGATTTAGTTCTTTCGGAAAAATCTTGTCAAGTGGTGTTCCAAATCGTTTTTCAAATCTTTTGTGGCTAACTCCTGCGTTGAGCCGCATTCCCATCATCATCGTTTCACCAATATCAATGGCGGCGGTAGTGACGTCGACCTGTTCGACCGGTCCAAATGGCGTCTGCATTGTGGCTATTGGATCTTGGTTGACTTCTTTGTAATTATTGTCCATAGCGGTAACGTATCGGGTTGGTGATTTCAAGTTGAAAAATCTTTGTCCTTCTAACCATGAGTGAGCTCCAGCACCGACTCCCAGGTACGGCTCATTTAGCCAGTAAATAATGTTGTGTTGTGACTTCATCCCTGGCTTTGCCCAGTTAGAAATTTCGTACTGTGTGAATCCGTTAGCTCTTAATTTGCGCTGGGCTTCTTCGTACATCTCTGCAGCGAGGTCATCGTCGGGCATAGGGTAGCGTCCTTTTTTGACGTCTACTGCTAACGGGGTACCTTCTTCGATCTGTAAAGAATACAGCGATATGTGATCAGGACCGAGTGCTACTGCTTCATTCAGAGTGTCGGACCATTGGCTAGCTGATTGGTGCGGAAGGCCATATATCAGATCTAGAGATTGATTGTTAAAACCCGCTTTCCGGAGAGTGTGAAAGGCCTGCTTTGCTTCGTGCGCTGTATGACGTCGACCAAGAAGCGCTAACAAACCGTCATTGAAACTTTGAACACCCATTGAAACACGATTGACTTTGGCGTCAGACCATCCGGATGCTCGCTCTAGTGTGATGTCACCGGGGTTACATTCCAAGGTGATTTCAGCTGATTCATAGACTTTGTAACTTGAATGAATTGTTGACAGGATGTGTTTGATGTTATCCACAGGCAGATAAGAGGGCGTTCCTCCACCTAGAAAAATTGTGTGGACCACAGGCTGTGAAAGTAAATCGCTCCATGCTTTGATCTCGTTTGTCAAAGCAGTTACATAGTTTGGTATTTGATCTTCTATGCGCTCGTATGTGTTGAAGTCGCAATACGAGCATTTTGTTTGGCAAAACGGAATATGCACATATAACCCGATGCCTTGTTCATAAGATGGTGGATTGTGTTTGATTTGCGCAAGGTTTGGCATTCAATTTCCATATGTAGGGCTTGGAGAATCAGCCCGGAGTCCACAGCTGAGATTTCGAGTCTCCTTCGGCCTGCTCTTCTGCGCTTGGCGCCGTTGGGGCTCCTCCGGATCTTGCACGTTCCTGTTCTTCGGCCATCTGCTCTCTAATAGCTTCATTAGTTTGTTGTACCCATCGCTGGAGTTCATCAAGCTCAGGGGGTGAAATCAAAAATTTTTCAATACCATCAGGGATCGTTATAGATGGATCCCCGCTAAGTAATAACCCTGCTTCTGATTCGAGGATACCTTCATCCAATTGCTTCAGGAGATGTTTGCCGCGTTTTTCAGAAGCTTCTGTATATTTGGTTTGAATTTCATTCGCTACGGTCTGATTAATGAGTCCAACTTGTAGGCAGCGACCCCAATCGATGACCTGTCCAAACAGGTCTGTATCTTCAAATTCCTCAAATACCGCACCCGCTGATACTCGTTGTCGGATGAGGCTGTGCGCGCCGGGATTAGATTGTTGCACCATCAACATTGCGTCGTCCCCACGTCCGACTACCCCTTCGGCGAAGATACGGTTGACCGTTCCCGCCGTGACTTCGAGCTTTGATATCTGTTCTTCGACTGCCGACCAATAGGCGTTGTAACGTTGCTCGAATCCGTCCGGTGCACCAGGGGACGGTTGGACCATTGTTACTAAGTAAATTTTTCGGCTAGTTAAAATGTCCCCGGCGGTTGCCTTGCCAATCGAACCGATCTCTTCAGCGGCCATAAAAGTCCCCTATGTCATTATTATTTGATTGAATTTACACCGAAAACAAGAAATTTACGATATCGCCATCTTGCACGACATACTCGCGCCCTTCTTGTCGTAATAAGCCTCGGTTGCGTGCTTCCGTCATTGTTCCACAATCCATGAAATCCGCATATGTTATTGTTTCTGCGCGGATAAACCCTCTCTCGATATCCGAGTGAATCACTCCTGCAGCCTTTGGAGCTAGCGTTCCGTTAATTATCGTCCAAGCGCGAGTCTCATCTTCACCTACAGTAAGGAATGAGCTGAGCCCAAGAACTCGGTAAGAGAGCTTGATCATTCGCCAAAGGCCCGACTCTCCAGCATTAAGCCCCGACCGCATCTCGATCTCTTCTTCTAAAGGCATGTCGACTAATTCAGCTTCGAGGCTTCCGCAGATGACAGCTGCACCCGTATATTTGCCAGGTAGTAGCTCATCTAATTCTTGTTCCATGGAGTCGGTACTTACGATATCACTTTCTCCGATATTCACGGCAAAAAGGAGTGGGAGGCTGCTTAGCGTAAATGTGTCAGAAATGGCACGTTTCTGTGATGGGTTTAATGTACGGTCTCTAAAAGCTATTCCGTTTTCAAGATCCACCTGTATTTGCTTGAGAGATTCGATATTTTTGACCGCTTCATCGCGCTCTGATGCTTTCAGGGCTTTTAAGTTGGCGCCGATACGCTCGATTCGATTTTCAATTAGTGCTATATCGGCAAATAAGATATCGAATGCAGCTTTTTCTATATCACGCTTATAGTCGATTGCTCCTTCGGTGTGAGGTACCGATGCGTCTTCAAACGCGCGGGCTACGTGCAAAATGGCATCCACCTGCTGCAGATGAGTGATAGCTTCCCCCGTAAACATATCCCCTGAACTGCTTCCAGGGATATCAACATATGTGACTTCGGCGTAAATCTTTTTCTTTGATTTGAATATGTCTGTGAGGATGTCTACACGATCATCAGGCACATGGGCGACACCTACGTTAGCGGAACGGGGTGCACCAAAGCCCCCGGTTTCTGCTTTCCCGCGTGTTAATGCGTTGAATATGGTTGTCTTACCGCTGGAAGGTAGACCGATAATGCCGATCTTCATAAAAAATGATGTTTACTTTTATTCGACTGTAAGGGCTTTTGCGTAACTATTCTTATTAGGGATATTTAATCGTACTGCTAGTTCTGCCTAATTACGCAACTAATTTATTTTTGTTCGCGATTTTCATCATCATCATCTTCTTCTACGTACCTAATCTCCGCTTCTACGGTCTTACCTTGACGGGGTTCTTGTTTTTCATCTTGCCCATATTGCCGTTGCAAATCACGGAGCTTTTTTCCTATAGTTTGATCTGCAACAACCTGACCCGGGGAAGCAGCGATGAAAAGTAGTAGTAGTAGGCTTACGACAATCAAATCGTCCAAGTGTCCTAGGATCGGGATGAAGTCTTTGATAATGTCAGTTGGCCATGCAAGATATAAGAAAGCTATCACCGGAATAATTTTTGTGAATAAGGGAACCCGCCTGTCTCTTAACAGCCGCCATACTAATTTCAAGAAAGGCACAACAATGTAAAGTATGGGCAAGAGTCTAAACATGTTAAAAAGTGTATCGACAGATGGACCTAAGCGGCCATAGTTACCGTATCAAGGACATAGATGATTAGAGTTCTGCATGGTGAAGACGAATACTCTAGATCCGAAGCGTTAGCTAGGATACGAGCTTCTATTGGCCCCGACGAAATACGCGATCCAAATACTACTATTTTTGAGGGACGATCAATTCAGTTGGATGAGGTGATCGGTGCCTGCCAAATATATCCGTTTATGGCTGATCGTCGCTTAGTGCTTGTGTACGGTGTTTTGGAGCGCATACAAAGTCGGGATAAATCATTAGGAGATGAATGGCGAGATTTAAGTGAATCATTAAGTTCTTTGCCTGCTACAACTGAACTTGTATTTATTGAGCAAATTACGTTGCGTGAGAATGCCGTGGCGTTGAGATCCGTTGGTCCGAGTGCAAATGTGCAGAGATTTCAAAAAAAGGAGCGCGGAGAACTTGAGGCCTGGATTCGCGATCGTTTCGTCTACTATGACTCCACCGCATCACGTGAATCTGTAGCACGGATTGGATCACTGGTGGGTTCAGACATCAGATTGCTTGATCAGGAAATCAAGAAACTGGCATTGTATGCTGGAGATCGTGAGATTAGTCAGTCCGATATTGATCTGATGGTGCCTGATTCTCGCGATGCCAATATTTTTGAAGCCATCGACGCAGTATTTGCACGTCGACCAGCCGTTGCGCTTAGGCTGCTGTACATATTGTTATCAGGCGGTGAAACGATTCAAGGTGTCTTACGTATGCTGTCTCGACAGGTTAGATTGTTGATCCTGACAATAGAGCTTCGTGCACAGTCATTGAATGAAGAAGAGATTGGTAAGCGTATCGGCCTGACAAATTCTTGGGCACTTGATAAAACAATTCGCCAGTCGTCTAATTTTAACATCCAAGAACTTGCGAATATTCACCGGCGTTTATTAGCGGCTGATCTTGCTATAAAAAAAGGTGAGATGGATGACAGATTAGCCGTTGAGATACTTGTCGCTGAGTTATCAGCTGCTTGACTTGAATTTTAGTACTTTAGAAATTTGAGGCGAAATACTCTGAAAAACACTGGATATCGAGGTCGAGTGAATCGATTGTTTACCTTGAAATTGGATCGCTATTCAAGATCGCTGGCCAAGACCGTATTTCTATTCATGATATTGCTCGTGGCTGCATGTTCAGACGTTCCACCTGACACCGGTGCTGAAGTGCTGGATACTGCAGCGCCTACAGAGGCGGCAGGATTGCTTGAACCTCAGTCGACAGTCAAGTCTGAGGCGGTCATTCGGCCAAATCCAACAGCGACCTCCCAGGCAACCATTGAAAAGACACCTGTCTCTGAAACTGAGAGCGTTAGCTTCTATATCAATGCATTCAACTTGATGGGTCGTGGTGAATATGTTGATGCAGAAAGAACTTTCACTACCGTCACTGAGCTAGAGCCTAGATTTGCACGTGGCTGGGATGGACGCGGTCAATCTTTGATGCTTCAAGGAAAATTCGAGGAGGCTATGCTCGATTTCGATCGTGCGATAGAGCTTAAACCTAATCTTGCTATTGCATACGCTAATCGGGCGATGGCGCGCATCGGCTTAGAAGATGTTGATGGTGCATTTAGAGACGCCACACGTGCCGTTGAACTGGATGAGGAGTCCGTTGCGGGTCAATTGGTATTGGGCCGAGTTCATGCGACAAAAGGTGACCCAGACAAAGCTCTTGAATGGTTTGACATTGCCGTTACAACTGGTTCGGACGACGGCGCCACGTGGTGGTGGCGTGGACGGTTTTTTCGTGACGTGCTCGGAGTCGGTCACCTGGCTTTAGATGATTTCAATAAAGCCATCGAACTTGCACCCGCTCAAGCTGCGTTATATATCGATAGGGCGCTACTTTACATTGGGGCCGACGCTGAACAAGAGTTGGCACGCGCAGATCTAGAAGAAGCTATTTCACTAGCCCAAGACCCAAAGCTACCTTCAATAATCGAACGTGCAAATGAGTTGATCGCAGTACTTGATCAACGCGATGCCCAGGATCAAAAACAGAAATAGACAGATTGCCTTAAGGGGATGTTCGGTTATGCATATTTGCGAAAAATTACCGAATTAAATGATGTGCGTGAAGTTTGGGTGACAAGAAGAGTGAATATATGGTTCAGTCGAATGTCAGCATCCGGGTTGGGTTGTCTACCAGAATAAGCCGTATTATCTCTTCTTCCATTCCCCGTGCCCTCATGCGTGGTACGACTCGGGTCAAAATGTGATCGAACCCGTGGCCTCCGTAGGTCTTCAGTCGATGCTTCGTGCAAATGTCGTGTGCAAGCAGTACAGATCCCTGTTTCCCTTCAGAAACCATGTATTCGACCATCTCGATGCGTTCGTGGTCGGCAGGAATATATGAATCTGGCGCCAACGGATAGAATGACGATTCATGGCCAAATAAGTCGAAGTTTAGATAAGCACCTGAATTCATAAGTTCATTCAGGACTCCGCGGTCATAAACCGTACGTTCTATGTGCCCCATGACTGTCCGGCTAAGGTTTCCACCCCATTTTTCAACTGCGTTGAGTAAATCGATAGGAGCGCGTTGATTGCGGCCAGGGTGAATTAATAAGGGGGCGCCCGTTTCGCGTTGGGCTATCACGGCAGCTTCGAGAACTTTCTTTTCGGATTCGTGCCATGGCCAGGAACAACCTATTTCACCAATGATTCCGGATCGGATGCCGGTATCGCCGACGCCTTGTTCTACATCGTGGATTATCTGTCCCGCTACTTGTTCGACAGAGAGCTCCTGTAGTTCGGTAGGGTGACTCATCTGTACATAATTGCCGGCTCCCATGACAATATTCAGGCCGGTAGCTCTAGAGATACGTGCCAGTGCTTGAGGATCACGTGCGAGTCCCACTGAGGTTACATCAACGATGGTGCTGCCGCCGGCGTTGAAATATTGACGTGCTTCCCATGTTGAAGTTTCTTCATCGAGGATTCGTAAATTATCCCGATTGCTGGCCCAGTTGTATCGGATCCACCCGAGGTTCTTGATGGAAACATCCTCGTCCATCAACTTGCGCTCAGAAGCCTCTTTCGGTTCGGTAAAGACCACACTGAAATCGATTAACAAATGTTCGTGGGTCGTTGTGATTCCCACTTTCGCTGGTTCTATCGGACCTAGGACAGTCAAGACTTTTCTTGCTGCCCTGTGCTTTGGTACTGGATGCGATGGAGAGGTCAAGTTAATAATCTTTACTGTATTTGTTAGGTAATTAAAGACATATGGGGTTTTCGATTAGTAAAAAGTTTAACTGAGGAATTTACTATCACCGACACCATTAAGCGTCGCGCCAGGTAGTTTTTGGGTCCCAACCGAGTATTCTTTTGGCTTTTTCTATTGAGATGGCAGTTGAATTCCCTGGCATACGTTTACGGATTTCAGCGTCCGGATAAACATTTTTTATTAATTTTTCCGTTGGCTCGTCAGCAGAAGTGTCCTCATTGTTGATGAAAAACGCCTCGTGACCGTCAAAGTCTGCTTCGATCGCCAGTACACAGGCTCGGGCTGATTCAGTGATATCGCTCCAGCCCCAAAAGTGTTTAGCATTACTGTCGTATGCTCCAGCACGTTTAGGGGCACCATTGAGTTCGCTCTGCCGTTTTTGATCCATTAGTCCGTGGAATCGAACGCTGGCGATTTGTACTTTACCTGGGCGCCGCCTTGCGAATGCCTCGGCCATTTCCTCGCCCAACCATTTACCTAATGAATACGCGTCTTCAGCGAAAGTAGGCTGTAATTCATCTATAGGGAAATATGGTCGGGCAGTGACGTTTTTCGAAAAAATTGCGCCGATGGCATTTACTGAAGAAGCCAGGACGATCTTGGTAATCCCCAATAATTCGGCTGATTCAAGTATGTTCCAGGTGGAGGTCATGTTGACTCGGAAAACTTCGTGCTCAGGAGCTATGACGGGGTTTGTGATAGCTGCCATATGGATCACAGCATCACAGCCTTTCATGCTAGAGAGAACTTGACCGAAATCGGTCACATCCACGGTCTTGAATGTGTAGTCCTGTGGTTGAACAATGCCCATGTTGCTAGGTGGATTTTTATCGATTCCAACCACGTTGTAACCAGTGTCAAGGAGATTCTGGACGATGTATTGACCGGCTTTTCCTGTAGAACCGGTTACGTAAATAGTTTTCAAAATTTCGGTCCTGTTTTCAAACTGTTCTATGTCTGAGGGTATATGTCTAACAGTTAGAGATGACGACGAGGGTCGTTCATGTTCTCGTCGTTTGGCGTAATGTTGTTCAATTTTGAGGCGTTTATCCTGCCATGCAACAGCAGTTGTAAGAATGGACCTAGAACGTTGGTTCCATCAAGACGTCTAAGAAGCCAATCGGCCCTCGGTCATCAGCGTACCAAAGACGATTTTCCCTTATGGTCATTCCGTGTACCTGAACTGGATCGTTCACTCTGAAAGCGTCGTAACAGCGGCCATCCTCAAGACGATGCCGGCTTACCACGCCAAATGCTGTATCAGCAATCCAGACGTGACCTTCCTGCTCGGCCCATGAGAGTCCATGGACCCGGAATCCCGGGGCTTTCATTTTGTGGATTTCGCTCCAGTTTGAAGTGTCCATTACATGGACATATTGCGAGGGTGGTGAGGCGATGTATAGGTTTCCGTTTTTCCATTCCAGACCATGATCACCTGTGGCTTGGGATTTCCTCCCTGCTTCTGCGTCAAGATGTTCACGTGTTGCGTTGATACCGGCGCCAGGAGATGGATATTTTTCTACGGTTTTCCCTGTATCGATTTCTATTTGAAATATCTCGCAGCTGTATGTAGATGCGACCCAAACGTAACCACCGCCAAGTGTGATTCCGCTTGAGTGTTCGGTTTCCGTTGGGATATCGTGTAAAACCTCGCCAGTTGACCAGTCGACTTTGTACACGTGGTTGTCACCCTGGTCGATGATCCAAAGGCCATCATCTGCAGCTTGAAGGCCGTTTGGTTTGGGGCCAGGTGCATTGAATTGAAATATAGGATCGGCAACTTTATGGGGCATGAGGTTTTTCTCACTCTCTAGCACTAAAGGAAGCCCGAAAGCACTGAAACGGGCATTTTATTATTGTCTTGTGGCGGTAGTGTAACGTGCTATAACGATACTCGATACACAAGTGCTCGAGCGCTTATGTTCACAATATCCAAGTCAGATGGCACTAGGAACTAATGTCTTTCATCCAGATCATCGTTCTCGCACTCGTGCAAGGAATTACCGAATTCTTGCCTATAAGCAGCAGCGGCCATTTGATTCTTGGATCGTGGTTGTTCGATTGGCCTGATCAAGGATTGGTTTTTGACACGGCAGTTCACGTTGGCACTCTGGCTGCGGTTATCACATATTTCAGACGGGAATGGATTCAACTGTTCTTCGGGATCGGCAGAAATCAACTAGTAGAGGTTGATGATTCAGGAGGGGTTATACGGGCGAGGTCACTTGCACTTTTGATTCTATTGGGAACGGTTCCCTTGGCAATCGGGGGTTTGTTGATGAAGGAAAGCATTGAGACCAATTTCCGTACACCGGAGGCTGTCGGATGGTCATTGTTAGTCACCGCTGTTGTTTTACTGGTTGGTGAGCTCCTCGGCCGCCGTAACCGGGATCTATCTGCTTTGAGGTTGCCTGATTCTGTGATCATTGGATTTGCTCAAATGTTGTCAGTACTTCCCGGTATTTCACGGTCTGGAATGACAATATCAATTGCTCTCGGGCTTGGAATGACTCGTGCTGCTGCTGCCAGATTTTCTATGCTGCTCGCAACTCCAGCCATCGCTGGGGCTGGCTTGTTACTTGCTGTCAATACAGTAAATGCCGCAGCACCTGTGAACTGGTACGCTACTTTGTTGGGTGCGTGCATCTCGGCTTTTACTGGATATCTGGTGATAGCTGGACTTATAAGGTTTCTCAAGACTCGTTCGTTCAGACCGTTTATCTTTTATTGTGTGGTTGTTGGCATTCTTGTGCTGGCTGCTACCTATTCTGGTTTTTAGTCGAAAAATTACTCCTAATCTGAAGTCCTTAGTCTGGTTTTACAGGTTCCCACGTTACGTCGCAGTTTTCGCACTCATTCTGCCAGATGTGAACAGCTGGTGGCATAGCGACAGCGAACCTAAGGCTCATTTCATCACCTTCCGTTACGATATGGTGTACCGTCCCGCGTGGGATCCAAACGATATCGCCCTTGACTGCCTGGATAATCTTTCCTCCTGTCAGCTCCCAGCGTAGTTTCCCACCCATTACGACCCACCACTCGTCGAAGTTACTGTGCCAGTGGGCGCGGTTGCCTTGACCAGGTGCAGACGCTATAAGTGTTCCCAGGTTACGTTCATCTTCGATACAGAGTTCTATCCAAGGAGCAGGACCTTTACGAGATACTATTTCATCTACTTTGATGTGCATTCTTCCAGGTCCGATCGGTTCATCGACCCGAGGTGGGATCGGACCCTCAACTATGTCTGTGATCGCGTCGTTCACTCCCTGCCAGGTCGTTGCCATTTGCTTTCCCCTTTATTCAGGAGTTTTATCTCTCTGGTTTGTTGCTGATTTTTTGTGTGAGGGCTAACGTAGCACGATCACCTCCAATAAATAACATCAAGGACACGAAACGGTATGCCCAAGATCATAGGTGAAATAAGAGATGGTATTACGGGAGCTATTCTCCAGGCGAGAGTCCAGGTGCTCGATTCTTCTGGTGAAAATATCGCCCCAGAGGATGCCATGTGGAAAGTTGGGCCAGGTGAGCCGTTCTTTTACAGTGACGGCCAGTTTTCCCTAGATACAAAACGCGGTTATCACCGTGTGTTGGTTGAGCGGGGAACGGAATTTACACCGTGGCAGGCGACGATCGAAGTCGTTGGTTCATCCGATTCTTCTTTGGATATCCAGTTAGAACGTTGGTCCGATCTTCCGGATAGGGGCTGGCATCCTGGCAATACTCATATTCATTACGATGAGAAAGAAAGTGATCCAGACCGGAGATTAGCATATGACTCCAGGGTTGAAGACCTGCGTATGACTGCTGTGTCGATTCTCAAGCGATGGGATCTTGATTATGCGACTAATAAGTACCCTCCTGGAATGCTCACCGAGTACACCGATACGCATCACTATGTACAAAGTGGTGAGGAGACCCGTCACAATCATGATCCATCTGATCCATTCAAGATTGGCTACGGACATGTCATGTTGCTGAATATTCATAATCAGGTCGAACCGATAAGTCGCGGTCTGATAGTTGACCAATTTGATCCTGATTACCCACCTCTTAGTTATGCGTGTGATCAGGCGAATGATCAGGGTGGTCTTGTAATCTGGTGCCACAACGGACAAGGAATGGAGGCTCCAGTCGCAGCTGCCCTTGGCAAAGTTCACGCTATGAATCTTTTTGATCCATTTTGGAACGATGTCGAATATCTTTACTGGTACCACATGCTAAATACCGGGATTAAGATGCCGGTTTCGACGGGCTCTGACTGGTTTGTCAGTTCAGCAAACAGGGTTTATTCACAGACCGACGGACAATTTGCCTATGAAACATGGCTTGACGGATTGCGCAACGGCCGAACGTTCATTACCAATGGTCCGGCATTATTTCTGACGGTTGCAGGGAAAGAACCCGGAGAGACTATAGAGGTTGAAAAAGGTTCTCATTTACCGGTTGAAGTGAACTGGCATTCACATCATCCTGTCGAACGCGTAGAAATTGTTTTGAATGGTAAAGCCGTAGAGCGACGTGACTTTCCTGAAGGTAGGAATAGCGGGCATATTGAAGCCGATCTTGTAGCTGAATCTGATGGGTGGATTGGAGCTCGGCTTGGATCGGGTTCACGCGATTCTTTTAACCAGCCAATCTGGGCGCACACGAGCCCCGTTTATTTTGAAGGAACCGGTATTCGCTCTGATGCCAGTTTCAAATCAGCAACGTATTTCACCGAACGCATCGGAGAGGGTATTGACTGGGTCAAAACTAAAGGACGTTTTTACTCGGATATTCAGCGGAAAGAAATCGTAGATCTGTTTAGACAAGGGC
The DNA here is from genome assembly GCA_913042135.1 of uncultured Chloroflexota bacterium. GTDB lineage: Bacteria > Chloroflexota > Dehalococcoidia > Lucifugimonadales > Lucifugimonadaceae > Lucifugimonas. The sequence goes on from CAJWJL010000003.1 coordinate 12,307, forward strand.
AGGATTGGTATAGCGATCTGACTTGATTACTCTTGACATTTAATCCAGTATTCAAACAGGTACAATCGTGCGTTCACATCCCACTAAAACAAGCTTGAGTGCTTCCTTACACAATTATGTCAGTTGAATCTCTTTTCGATCATTACTACCAACGAGCAACAACTCCGATTCGTAACACAAAATTCGGACGAGAACAGCGCGGGTCACTGGATATACGACATGTAGTTGAAGACGATGAATTTCGTCAGATGACTCATAAGATAATTTTGAGGGATGGAGTTGCATTTTGTGTTTGGCGTGAACAGGAATGGGGATTAGCTGAAAATTCCTTGGATGTGACACATTTCGCCGATGGAATAGTGAGTCAGCTGAGCCTGAGGCATACGGGTGAGGAGGTTACCGGACTTAAGATCAGTCTGACTCGAAATGAATGGCTGATATCGGACCCTGATTTTCGCCTTCCTTTCATATTTGGACGATCCGACATGGAAACTTGGTATCGAGCAAAAGATTTCAAAATGCGGTTGGACAGAGTTAGATTGGCGTGGGACTACGTTACTAAGCACACATTTCCTGTTCGAGATTATGGGATTGATAAGGCCAAGGCCGAACACGCCTATAAAGGTGTTAAGTATCGAATTGAACTTGATGATGCGATTCGACTTAAAATTCATGGGGACTTAACTCGTAACGTTGAGTGGCGTACTGAATTGATCGGTGATGAAGTTAGAGATCTGTTTGCATACGCTAGTGACGAATCGTGGATTGGTGGCTGGGATCCAGTGGCTGATGTAATCAACAAGCGATAGTGGGGTGAGGTGTTTTTTATTAATCGCTGATGTACTGTGCTTTGAGGTCCAGTGGGTATAAAGATTTTCGTACCTTCTCGTAATGGAATGTAGACATGTCCCCTGACGTTGCACCAGGTGTATTTACTGTGATCATTTCGCTGGCGATCGGTTGATATGCAGGGCGAGGAGACACCACACCTTTGGCAATAACGATGTCGAAATTCTCGGGACGGTAACCAAGAGAATAGAACTGTTCACGGCTCATATTTCCAACTCTGGTTGTCACCAAAGCGATTGTCGGTCCTTCGTCGGATTCGATAACCACGGTAGTTCCAGCATCAAAGAATCTCCAGCCCGCGTGGACGGTTCCAGCGTCCTCGAACCTTCCATCAGACATACGAGTGATTCTCCCAGTTAGTTGTACGGGCTGACCATGGAGTGAGTCTGTCTTGCCTCCCACGTTTACTGTAACGCTCTTTCCTATGCCTGCGGTTAGACAGACGTCAATTGCTTCAGTGTCACGAATGGTCTGCAGCCACGACTTGGCACCCTGCTTCAGGGCTTCTGCAAGTAGGAAAGTACTGTCCCCTGAACTTCCCGCCCCAATGTTGTCACCGACATCTAACAGCACAATTGGACCGGACTTTTCTGGTTTAATACTGGCTTGTTCTAGTGCGTATTTGACCGCTTCTGATGGTGTGGGTCCTGCAGGCTTGTATAGCTCTTTTCGATTCGACCAAGCGCGTCTTGCAATCCACTGAGCTGCTTTTTTAGCTTGCTCTACCGAATCTTCGTGAAGTGCATAACACGCAAGACCATTTTCGTGGACATCAGACCAAGGGTATCCTTGTCCAACTGAGCCACCCACGATGCCAGGCCACTGAAGCATTGAGTCTAGATCGTCGATTACAGCTTTCATCGGCATGACTCGTGTGTCATGTTGGAATATTCCCACTACCATAGGTGGCTGCTCAAGCCATTTCGCTGGTCGCCAGTTTTCGGTGATCATTCTTAAAATCAGATCACAGGCATCATGGGCCCGTGGCACTGCATCCGTATGTGGGTTGGTTTTGTAGATGACCAAGGCATCGGTCATCTCGGCCATCAATTGCGATACGTTAGCGTGCAGATCTAGTGTCATAGCGATAGGTATATTGGGACCTACGATTTCTCTTACGCGGCGAGCAAGTTCACCGTCCATGTCGGGATATTCTTCCGAAACGGCTGCTCCCATTTGGTTTATTAGTATTGCGTCAAATGGACCTTGTGCCCGCAGCATCTCCAAAGCTTCTCCACCGATCGTATCGAACACCTGTTTACTGATGGTGCCTGCCGGATCGGTTGCAGCAAAAATCAATGGCACCAGATCGAAACCATGTTTTTTTGAAGCCTGTATGAAGCCCGCCATCGATGTTTGGGCGGATTTGTGCATGTCGTAGTACTGCTGCCCGCGTTGAACTGCATAGGTTTGTAAACCTGATTGTTCGAATGCCGCCATGGTAGTTTTGTTACTAGCGAACGTATTTGTCTCGTGGTGGATACCAAGAGTGGCGATGCGTAGTTTGGTTGTCATGTCTGAATCTGGGCTGTATTTAGATGAAGGGATTTTGTGATTTTACGAAATAAAAAAATCGACGCAGCGTAAAACTGCGCCGATCTAGTTTTTAGTAATCGGCACTAACTAACTATCGGCACCGTTAATTTTTCCAGCTGATCCTGGCATTCGATTTTTCGCTTCAAGTTTCGCCGTTACCTCTGGATTTTGGCCAGCACTGGGCCATTCTCCTCTTAGAACTGCTGCTACCTGCTGGGACGCGCGTTGTGGTGCAAGCCAAGCTGCACGTGTAGAAGCACCTGCCAGGTGCATTGCAGTGATCACATTGTTCATCTGTAGTAAGGGGTTTTTAGGGTCGACAGGTTCTTGCTCGAATACATCCAGGCCCGCCCCACGGATTTTCCCGCCTTTAAGGGCCTCGATCATTGCTGGCTCATCGGTGACCGAGCCTCGACAAACGTTGATGTAATAGGCAGATTCTTTCATATGATCGAACTGTTCGGCGCCGATCATATGGAATGTTTCGGTGTTCAATGGAACCACTACGATAATGTAATCGGAACGCTCACATAGTTCGTTGATTTCAAAAACCTGTTCAACGTTGTATTCTCGGATAATCCAGGGGGCAACGTATGGGTCGTATACAAGTGTTTCCATCCTCCAACCCTGACCGAGTTTGCGAGCAACTTGGCGTCCTATGTTTCCAAAACCTACTATCCCGAGAGTTTGCTCGTCGATGGGTTCAATTGGAAGGAACGGTGACCGGTCCCAGTTACCGGTGTCTCGTAGCTGATTGGTGGTTTGCACAACTTGCCGGTTTAGAGCAAGGGCCATCGTCACGGCCTGATTCGAAACTTCTTCGGCACACATTCCTGCACCGTTCGTGACTATGATGCCCATGTCGGTAGCAGCATCTACATCTATATGGTTGAACCCGTGTGAGTAGACTGCAAGGACTTTGGCTTGGTCCGCTGCCCGGATCACTTGCTCAGTGCCCCAGCCGCCTCGCATCATGATTGCATCGGCACCTCGCACAGCTTCAATAGCTTCACCTTCTGATTGAGGCGATTCCTGAATGAATTCAACATCTAGATCAGCCATCTCGGCTCTTTCGTGATGCAAGGGATCATCCGTATTGGGTCCAAGAACCACGACTCTTTGCTTTGTCATTTTTATTGCTCCGTAACAGTGAATTGAAACCAAAGACCTAGGCTGAAACTTCTATTGATCAGTGCTTTAGCCCAAGCTAATTACCTTGTTCCGCCAGCATTACCTCCCAGCTTACTGCCCACTTTCGGGGTTTAACGGTCGAACGAACATCCGGGTTTATCAATGACATTGGCCAGTAGCCAAGGGCTACCCGCATAGCTTCTTGACCCAGTTGCGTGTTTGCCCGGTTCCATGCGGTTTCGCTATAGGAAGCGTAGTGACTTGTAACTGAAACATTATCCATTTTCAGCAGCGGATTACTTGGCTCGACAGGTTCTTGTTCGAATACATCGAGGCCAGCGCCAGCAATCTTCTTTTTCCTCAGTGCATCGATAAGTGCCTTTTCGTCCACCACCGGTCCTCGAGAACAGTTGATGAGGTACGCTGTTGCTTTCATCATGTCAAAGAACTCTGCGTTTACCATGTGGTACGTTTCTGATGTTAGGTATGTATGGGGTGAAACGTAGTCTGAGCGCTTGGCTATTTCTTGCGGCGTACCGACCATTTCGACGTTATATTCCTTTGCATCCCAAGAAGATACGAAGGGGTCGTATGCGATTACTTGCATGCCAAATGCAAGTGCTTTTCTTGCGACTGCTCGCCCAATATCCCCTAATCCGATGATCCCGAATGTTTGACCGGCGATGTGACCCATAGGGGCTAGATGCTCTCGAGTCCAAGTACCGTTTTTTACTAGTTTGTCATGCAGAACGAATTTTCTTGAACAAACGAGGAAATGCATCATTGTTTGATTGCTAACTTCCTCTGTACCGAACGACGCTGTGTTAGCAAGAATTAGACCATGTTTTACCGCTGTGTCTAGATCCATGCCGTCGTAACCGTGACCAAATGAAATCAAACCCTTACAGCGCCCGTTGTTGCCCATGTGTCTGAAAAGGGATGGCGAAATTCCATGACCTTGGCTCATCGCTACGTCTGCATCTTTGAGAGCTTCGATCAGTTCACCCTCGCTGTTACCGTCATAAACGATAAACTCGGCACCCATTTCCTTTGCGGCTTTGCTTTGTTGATCAAGATCTTCCGTGTAAACACCAGGGCGGCCACTAGGCCCTAAATAAAGGACTCGAATATTTTCCGATTCTGTATTCATTATTCTCTTTTTTTACTATTCAGGATTGACAATACTTTCGGCAGTGCCTCCCTGCCACACATTCATCATGTTTTCGAAGGCAAATCGTACTCTTCTTGGGTAACTTTCGTAACTCTTTCCGGCGATATGGGGTGCAACTACGACGTTTTCGCGATTGAGTATAGGGTTGTTTGGTTCCACCGGTTCTTGTTCAAAAACGTCAAGACCCGCGCCCCAGATTTCACCGTTTTGCAGAGCTTGGTTTAAAGCTTTTTCCTGCACAACTGGTCCTCTGCATGTATTGATGAGAATAGCTGTTTTCTTCATAAGACGTAATTCGTCCTTGCCAATCAATCCGTGTGTGCTTCTATCGAGCGGAGTGTGCAATGTGACTACATCTGATCGTTCTAGTAATTCATTTAATTTAACTTTGGATGCCCCAAAGGTTTCTGCTTTTTCGCTACGTATCTTGTCTGTGTAAAGGGTAGTAGTCTCGAAGCCACGCAGCATGCCTGCGACAGTGCTTCCGATTCTTCCTGCACCAATTATTCCCACGGTGGTTCCAAATAGTTCGTGGGAGTCACGTCCATCGACTTCCGGTCGCATCCAATCTCCTGCGACAGTATCTTGGGCCGCAACTGTGAGGTGTCGAATAGTAGAAAGCATCAGTGTGATGGCAAATTCAGCGACTGGGATAGCGTTAGCACCTCCGTTATTCGCTACGGGAATACCTAATTCTCCGGCAAGCCCAAGATTGATTCCATCAAACCCTGCCGAGCAAAGCTGCACAAGCTTAGTTTTTTTTGCCACACGTAATACGGTGTCTGACACGCCGTGTCCGAAGACAAGAATGAAATCAGCTATCTCAGCCGCATTTGTGACCTCGGTTTCAGTCGAATCGCTGGTACACAGATGGAGATTCCAACCATCAGGTTTCATCTCTTTTGCCATATCCAATAAAGGTAGTGCAGGTCCAGAAAAAACGAGTACATCAGGCATGTTGGTTGGACCTCAATTCGATATGTGGATAGATAGTGAAATGGAGAATAGCGTGCATTGTAGAACTTAGAAGAGTAATAAGCGCAGCGATTTACGATTCTGACCCGTATCATTCTGATTTCTTTCAGAAACACTTGGCTTTTTGTGATCACTATATGGATTCACGTACTGCATTAATTGAACGTACTAGTTTTGAAATACTGTCCGATCTTGGAAAGTTCCCGGTGACGTCTTATTGGGAGGATGGTCCTGCGGCTTATCTTCGAGACCGAGCCATACGCGCGGGACTGGAAGTTTCAATGGATCATTGGGGAAACGTCCTTGTAAAAAAACCAGGTACTGACCAGATGTCCCCCGGAATTGCCTTTGTTGCACACATGGACCACCCTGGATATGAGGTTGTGGCGCAACGAGGTGATCAGCTTGTGCTAAAAACCCTGGGAGGGATGGGGGTTGCTGCCGGAACTGAGGGCACTGCTATTTTGGTGATCGATGCTTGTGGTCGTCGTCTCAACGCGACTGTCACTGGTGCAGAGAAAACGGAAAGCCAATTACAGAAAACAAGGGAATTGGCCGGTTGGCTTGGAGCAGATACGGTGTACGCGAGACTTGATCGAGATCATGATCTGGGCAGGTTACCTCTGCCCGCGGTTCCCGATCTGCCGGATTGCATCATAGATGAAGATTTAGTGCGTATGCGTGCAGCTGACGATCTGGCCGGGTGTGCTGCTATTCTCACAGCTCTCGAAACGGTGGCGCAATCGCCTGTCAAAGGAAGTGTTTATGGGCTTTTCACGAGGGCCGAAGAAGTTGGATTAATTGGTGCTCGTTTAGTGGCGGAAAATGAACTGCTCCCAAAGAATACGGTGATTGTTTCTGTTGAGACGAGTTCGGCATTGCCAGGTGCAGAAATTGGACAGGGGGTTGTGATTAGAACGGGTGATCGCACCGCGACCTTTGATTATGAGGCGGAAGTGTATTTGAACACTGCGGTAGACAGAATAAGATCATCAGATCCAGGATTTAAAGTGCAACGTCAGTTGATGAGTGCTGGTGGGTGTGAGGCTGCGGCGTTTAAGGCGTTTGGATACAACGTAACTGGACTAGCATTACCTTTGGGATGCTGGCACAACCGTGGAGAGTCGGGGGTAGAACTGGAGATTATTTCTACAAATGATTTCTTAGGTGAAACATTGTTGATAGTTGAAACGTCTAAACTGGCGGGTACTGAACAGTCCGGAACCTTGAAGCGTTTGTTGGATTCCCCGATCAAGGAAGGTGATCGCTTGAAGCGCGACAGGTCGATATTAAACAGACCAAAGATTTAGTCCAATGTTCAGCAAATTCTGATAAACATAGAAAAATAAATTATCGTTGCTTTACTCAAAAATTATCGAGAAACAATTATGGAAGTAGAAGGAAGTTATCTGATAGCCCGAACGCTTAAAGAAGAAGGGGTAGAGCACCTTTTCTTTTTGATGGGTGGTCCAAACTACGAGATTATCAATAATGCTGAAGACTTTGGAATAAAAGTCACCGATTTTCGTCACGAGCAGGCAGCCTCCATGGCAGCTCATGGGTATGCACGAGTGACCGGTAAGCCCGGGGTTACTACAGCTGCTTCAGGTCCAGGGACCTTGAATTTACTTACTGGCCAATACACAGCATGGGCTGATTGTGCTCCGATGATCACGCTCGGCGGCGCAGGCCCGATTTCTGATTTTGGGCGCGACGGGTTTCAGGAGGTGGATCAGGTTGGAGTGTTTGAGCCCATCTCTAAAGCAGTTATGCGTCCTACCGATCCCGCTCGTTATCCGGAACACATATCCACTGCGTTCAGGCTATCTACTTCGGGTCGACCTGGTCCTGTTTACGTGGACTGTAATGAGGACGTCCTCTACCGTAAGGTGGAAGAAGCAGAGGTTCCATCCGCTACCCGTGTGTCTGGGCGGGCCCGTCCGGCGGGTGATCCTGACCTGATAAAACAGGCTGTAAAACTGTTGTCGCAATCAAAAAGGCCGATTGTTTTCGCTGGGGGAGGTGTCTGGTGGTCTCAGGCATACAGCGAACTGCGGAGTCTGGTAGAGCGCACAGGAATCCCGTTCTATACATCTCCAATGTCTAGAGGTTTGTTGCCTGATGATCATGAAATGTCGTTCCCTGCAGCGCGCTCTGGAGCCTTCAGACGTGCCGACGTTGTCCTGGTTGTTGGTACTCGGTTTAACTGGATGATGACATTCGGTAAGCGAATTGCCGAAGAGTCCAAGGTTATCCAAATTGATATACATGGTGCCGAACTTGGACACAATCGATCGGTGGATGTTGGTATCGAAGGCGATGCCAAGATAGTGCTTCAACAGATGATTGATCAAGTTGAGTTGACAGGGTTTGAATCGAAGGCAGGGACTGAGTGGATCGAGTCTTTGAGAGAGGCCGATGCAGCTCGTCGAGAGAGGGTGGCGCCCTTAGAAAATTCTACCCAGCGACCCATTCACCCCCTGCGACTTTGTAAAGATCTCCGTGATGTGATGGATAGAGATGCTATCTTGACTGTGGACGGGAATGAAATTCTTCATTTTGGTCGTCAGTCGATGCCAACTTATGTCCCAGGGCACCGGTTAAATTCAGGCCCGTCCGGTTGCATGGGTGTTGGATTACCCTACGCCATTGGCGCCAAGATGGCTAAGCCTGATAAACAAGTGGTAGCACTCCATGGAGACGGTTCGTTAGGTATGAACGTTCAAGACTTTGATACCGCTGTGCGACACAACCTGCCGATAATCATTGTCGTATCGAATAATGAAGGCTGGACCGCGCGTGTCGAAGGTATTAGAAAGCCCGGGCGTGAATTGGGTTTCACCCGTTTTGACAAGATCGCTGAGGCGTTAGGTGGACATGGTGAATTGGTGGAGGATCCAGAAGATCTAACAGGAGCATTTGAGCGAGCATTCGACGCGGGTGTGCCTGCAATCGTAAATGTTCGAACTGATCCGACATCTCGTGCTCTTTCGAATTTTGTTGGATCCAAGATGGAATAGTTTGACCGATTCGTATCAAGTATTCATCAAAGCCATGAAGGGGTGATGTGAGAATGGAAACGGATCGGGAGTTAGGGTTCACACCGACCTATAAGCTTCGCGAGTTAATAGGTACGAAATCGATTTCACCAGTTGAGTTGACGGAGTCGCATCTGAGGCGTGCGGATGCGCTTGATCCAAAACTTGGCATATTTATTACTCGCATTTCTGATATGGCGATGGATGCTGCCCGTGAGGCTGAAGCCAAAGTGATGCGCGGCGATTCTCTAGGACCATTGCACGGTGTCCCAGTACCTGTTAAAGACACTGAGCCTATGTCCGGAGTGATTTGGACTCATGGTTCATTGACCTACAAAGATGACATCGCAAACTTCGATTCTTTACCGTTATCCAGACTTAAAGCTGCTGGAGCGATCATTACCGGGAAGACTAATACTCCTGAAAACGGATTCGCCGGTACTACAGAGAATCGATTGGGTCCACCCGCAAGAAATCCATGGGATCCAATTAAAACTCCTGGTGGTTCTTCTGGAGGGGCTGCAGCTGCTGTCGCATCTGGGTTAACCAGTTTTGCGTCAGGGGGTGATGGTGGAGGCTCTATACGAATACCAGCTGCGTTTACCGGTGTTTATGGGATCAAGGCAACGCAGGGCAGGGTGCCAAGAAATGCGAATTCAATAAGAAATGCCGGTTTTAACATCATGAACAATGCCACATCTGGCCCTCTGACCAGAACAGTTCGAGATGCGGCAGAAGCTCTGAGGATCTTTTCTGGTCATGACCCAAGAGGTGAGTACGGCACTATTACGGACGATGTTCCTGATTATCTAAGTGCACTTGGTAAAGGCGTTAAAGATATGAGGATTGGCTGGACACCGGACATGGGGGGTAACCCGGTCGATTCTGAGGTAATTCAGGTTGCCGAAAAGGCAGCAAAAGTATTTGAGGAACTTGGAGCCACAGTTGAAGTTGTTGACTTTAAGGCGGCTGCCTACACGGAGGTGTTTTGGACATTCTTTGACTATTTCACTGTTAAAGGTCTTGATGCCGCTCGTGATGATTTTGATAATCACCGTGACGAAATGACGGATTATTTTGGTGTGTATATGGATCGTGCGGCGACACTTTCAGCTGAGCGGATGTGGAACATTTTCAGCAATATCGGTTCATATCGTAATTACGTGAATGCCTACTTTAGTAAATATGATCTTCTGTTATCACCTACTCTGGCAGTCCCAGCATTCGACATTGGTGAAGCTCCCGGAATAATTGACGGTAAAGAGGTTCCACACAAATTGTGGGGGTTCACACCGTTCACTTACTTATTTAACCTGACAGGGAACCCTGCAGCTTCCGTACCCGCTGGGTTCTCGAAAACGAGCCTGCCGATAGGATTACAAATCATCGGCGACATGAAGGATGAAGTGAACGTCTTGGCTGCTTCTGCTGCCTTCGAGGAAGCTCGACCTTGGATTGATAATCGGCCACCTGTCAGCTAAAAATAGCTTCTACGCTCTGCTGTATTTCTGAATCACGTTCCAGATTTCGGGCTTCATTGAGTTGTATATGAAATAACAGTATCGTGTCGCTCCTTGTAATTGCATCTCGGCTAAAAGTCGATCTAACTCTGAGGCTGTCAACCAGTTCGAGCCAAAATGCTCAAGTCCGACCCAGGGAATGTAATGCTCTGGTCCGCCGCTGTTGGAGATCATTTTTCCGGTTTGATCACGGACTGAAGTCGTGAACCACTCATTTGTAGCTTCTTGGTTGTAGTTCCTGACCGGGTAGCTCTTTGTCATTGGATAGTCGAACATAGCTCCGAATAGGTTGGCCGCTTGCTCGTGATCTAGCTCATCATTCCAATCATCTAGTGTGTCGACCCAGTTCACAACTGTCCCTCTGAAACCAGCGACTCCACCCGACCACCAGTACTGCTTAGGCTGGTGGAAATCGATGTACCGTTGCTTTCGCACTGAATTATGTCCCGTTAGGGGTTCAGCGAACGGCAACCGGGAGGAGTTTCCCACCTGCATGTGTGGTAGGTGTTCTTTTACTCCGTTATAGGAGGCGCTTACACTCCATTCGACTGCAACTTGTTTGAACTGGTACCAAGATGAAAACTTTGGATGCTCGCTCCACCACTCGTGGCTGGCTAAAGCGCCGTATGCAGTTTTGCTGAATCTTTTGGCGTAGTCGAGCGTGAATTCATGTAAGAAGTCTTTGAAATACTCTCGACCGTCCAAGATTTTTTGAAAGTCCATCCCGTTTTTCGATGCGAAAGTACGGTTTTCTGTAGTATCAATTTGCTCAACCCAGAGATCGTCACGATGTCCGGGTTTGATTTCCCATTTGAAGTCAGGCCCGTCAAGTAATAAACCTGTCACTTGTGGGAAGTGCTTGGCGGTGTCCCGTGCACGAGCGACCGTCATCGCTGGCATACTGGCATCTGTGAAACTTGGAGTGCGTCTATTAAGGTCTAGCTTGCCGGACCCGAATCCACCGAGCAGGAAATATCCTTTGTCATCGACGGCGTAGATAGTGAAACCTTTAGATCGTCCCATTTCCAACGCTGAAGAAAGCCTTTCCGACTGCGAGGCCAGATGGGCAGGCATAGTTGGGGGGGACCAGGACAGGTTTTCATAAAACTCGGGAGTTGGATTAAAAGCTGCAGTTGGCACTCGATTCAAACGCTTGTTGCCAATAGATGCCAATCCTCGCGGATGGCTATCTTCTAATTGCGGGTATAAATTCCCAGCTTCTTCATCGTGGTTTGCAGGGTCATCTAGCAAGCAAAGCCACTGCAACGCAATTTCATTAATTCCAGCATCAGCCAGCTCATCCCAGAACGATTCTTCAAACATGATGTCGTTTGGGGGCCTTAAGCACATCACAGGTTTTAAAGCTTGTTTACGAGAGTTACGTTGGGACATTAAGACTGCTTCCTTGCTTTCATTCGGTTCACATTGGAAATATATTTGTTTTATGCAGTTTGGTGCGGCCTTGAATCGAATTTTCTGATGACAGGAATCTAGGAGAAGTAGTGTTTTAAGGCAGCATATAACAAAAGCGGGCAGCTTATTGGCTACCCGCTTTTGGTTGCTAGTTTTTGGTAGCCCCAAGGGGATTTGAACCCCTGTTTCAGCCTTGAGAGGGCCGTGTCCTGGGCCACTAGACGATGGGGCCACTTGTTGGCTGCCGATCCAGGGATCGAACCTGGGTTCCCAGATTCAGAGTCTGGTGTCTTACCGCTAGACGAATCGGCAATAGCGAACAGTTTTCAATACTAGCAAGGCGAGTGGCTTTCGCCTAATCGTTTGGCTTACCGTTCGACGAGATTGTCTTGGTGTGGCGACGTTTCAGTAGATATTTAAGGTCTGATAGTGATGACCATCAAACATTGGTGTTGAAAAACTGTTTAGACTGTCGCCTTGATGTAACTTTCTTTTTGATGATGGAGGGTTTTTAAATGGCGACTATAGCCACGGCGGCGGAACGCTCAAATATTTCTGGTAATAACTTGGAATTTAAGGGAGTGTTTCCTGCAAACCCCACACCTGTGGATTCTGATGGCCGTATTAATGAAAAAGCTCTTGAAAAAATCATTGAAGACAACTTAACGCATGGCGCTGATGGTTTTTGGATAGCGGGTTCGACGGGTGAAGGACCTGTAATGAGTGAAGTCCAGCGTGAAACTACTGCTCGGGTAGCTGGTGAAACTATTTCCGGTAAAGGTCTTTCGATCATGCATGTAGGGGCGATCAGCACAGAAAGTGCTGCCAAAGGGGCCAAGGCGGCTCGGCAATATGGTTGTGATGCGATCTGTTGCGTACCGCCTTTCTTTTTTCGTGGCGGAGATCAAATGACCATTGATCACTATAAAAGAGTTGCAGATGCATCTGATGGTTTACCTTTTTTTGTGTACAACCTTCCACAACTCACCCAGGTCGAGATAACTCCGGACCTTATGGAAAAAATAGTAGACGCCGTCCCTAATGTTGTAGGGCTGAAACATTCGGCAATGAACTTTGGTGACATCCGTCTATTTGCTGATATGGGTTTGAAATGTTTTTCAGGGAACGGAACACTGCCGCTTCCCGCGCTGACAATGGGAGCAGTTGGTACTGTCGATGCACCACTATCATTAGCACCGTGGCATTATGCGGCGTTGTACGATGCTTGGGAACGGGGCGATATGGAAACAGCCCAACGCTTGCAAGACGGTGTGCTTGAGATTGTCAATGTAGTGAGGATGTTTGGCGCTCCGGCAGCAGTTACTAAGTTGATCTTAACCGAGCGATTGGGTATTGATTGCGGCAGACCTATACCGCCAGTCACGGACCTTACAGATGAGCAGAGACTTGTTGTTCTGGCAGCGGCAAGAAATGCAGGGCTGCTTGAAGCTCCATAAGCTTAGCTAGTACGACTCAAGACGTTTCGCCTCCCCCGTAAAATACCCTTTACTGGGTTCCTCGAGATATAGATTCAGTTCCGAATCTTTCTCGTATCACGTCCAAGGCAAGGCTGGTGTCCGAGTCGGTTTTGGAATATGAGTCCAAAAGGGATAGTTGTGTTGCTCTTTCGTCTAAACCTGTGACTGATATTCCGATCAGGCGGATAGATTCGTTTCTCTCACGCATTGCCGTGAGCAAGAGCGCCTGACCTGTTTGATAAATAGTCTGATCTCCATCACTCGGTGTTGGCAGCGTGCGCTGACGTGTGATGGTGGCAAAGTCCCTGTAACGTAGTTTGATGCTTACGCCGTGAGCAAGGTGTCCTGACTTCCTCAACCTTGTTCCCACACGTTCACTCAGTTTCTTAAGTGCTACTTCCATTTCAGATTGGTTAGAGATATCTTCGTCAAACGTGGTTTCAGCGCTTATAGACTTAGCTCTCCCACGTTCTTGAAGTGGAGTGTTATCTATCCCTTTAGCCCTCAACTTGACTTGGCTAGCGCGATTCGGTCCTAGTGTTCGGCGCAACAATCCGTCGGGGGCCACGGCAAGTTCGCCTAGCGTGAAGATTTTTAGATTGTTGAGAGCCTTTTCAGCCTTAGGTCCAATGCCCGGTAGATTCCGAACGGGTTGTGGAGCGAAAAATCTTTCGGCTCCTGTTTGTTCAATTTGGAAAATTCCGTCGGGCTTAGCGTATTCAGTGCAAACTTTGGCAATCAACTTGTTGGGACCTATACCAATAGAAACTGGTAAGCCGATACTATCCCGGATGTTTTGTCTTATTGTTTCAGCAGCCATTATCGGTTGCCCGTAGATTTCTTTTGTGCCCGACATATCCAAATATGCCTCATCTATACTCACCGATAATACGGTTGGCGAGTATTGTCGAAGAATATTCATGAATTTTTTTGAGACTTCACTATATAAAGCGTGATTGCCTGGCAAGAAACATCCTTGCGGGCAGAGTTTGCGAGCGACCGTTGTTGGTTGTGCAGAGTGAACCCCGAACTCTCGTGCTTCGTAGGAAGCAGTTGCCACCACTCCACGTGGACCCATGCCACCAACAATTACCGGTTTGCCGAGTAGAGAATGGTCATACTGGCGCTCAACCTCTACATAAAATGCGTCGAGATCGGCGTGGAAAATTGTGCTTTTAGAATTCCCTTGATTCATGCCTGCAGGTTAGCACGTGGGCTTTGTTTATTTAAAAATTTTGGCAGCCACTGAGGGCACGTATAATCTGGAGATTAGCGTAGATCGTGGATTTGGCGCAATGTGTTGGCCATCTCCACCGCCGTATCGGCGTAATCGTTTGCCTGGGTTACTCTAGAAATCGCCTGATCCGTATCATCCGTCGTCAAAACACCGAATATAATCGGTTTTCCTGAGTCGTCTCCTGCCCGTGCAATTCCGTCTGTTGCAGCGCGAGCTATATGCTCATAGTGATCAGTGTCACCGCGTATCACTACTCCTATACAAATTACGGCATCAACATCGCCGCGCTCTGCCAGACGACGTGCAGTTAGCGATAATTCAAAAGAGCCGGAAGTTCGAGCTACGATGATATTTTCGTCTGGTACCCCAAGTGATGATAGGCGTTCTAAGGCAATTTCCAGCATCTGATCGGTCATGTAGCTGTTAAATCGCGCGGCTACTACAGCTATTCCAAGCTCTGCACCTTCGAGTTTTTGATCGATGATTCGAGGCGTCATCAGTTTGTAGTTTCTTCTTTATGTGGTGGATCGATCTCAAGGTCATGTCCCATCTTCTCGACCTTGGTTTTCATGTAAAAACGATTTTCATCGTTGATGGGTGCCTTGAGTGGAATCTGTTCCAACATTTCTAGTCCGAAACCTTGGAGGCCCACAACCTTCTTTGGATTATTTGTTAATAGGTTGAATCGTCGAACTCCCAGATCACGAAGAATCTGGGCTCCGACGCCATACCTCCTAAGATCCATTGGGAAGCCAAGGTGAAGATTCGCCTCTACGGTATCTAAACCTTTGTCTTGTAATTCATATGCTTTTAATTTGTTCAGCAGGCCGATTCCGCGTCCTTCCTGTCGCATATAAACCAGTACGCCCCGACCGTGATCCGATATGGTCTTTAGTGCCATGTTGACTTGATCTCCACAATCGCACCTGGTGCTTCCAAAGACATGCCCTGTAAGGCATTCAGATTCGACGCGTACTATTACTGGTTCAGAGTCATCTATATCTCCCATGTACACCGCGATATGTTCTGAGGCGTCAACAACGCTGTCGTATGCAACTGCGGTAAAGACTCCATAGTCCGTTGGGAGGCGTGCTTCAGCGCCACGTTCTACAAGTTTTTCATGACTCATCCTGTAGGCAATTACATCAGCGATCGCGACTATTGGGAAGTCGTATTTTTTTGCCACCTCTTCTAGCTGCGGACGTCTTGCCATAGTTCCATCTGGGTTCAATATTTCGCATATTACGGCGGATGGATATTTACCTGCAAGATTGACCAGGTCTACCGAGCCTTCGGTGTGGCCGGTCCTGACAAGGACGCCCCCTTCCTCATAGCGTAGGGGGAACACGTGACCGGGCTGTACAAAATCACTGGAACTGGACTGTTTATCTACAAGTAGTTGAATTGTATGGGCGCGATCAGCTGAAGAAATCCCTGTGGTTATCCCACTTGCGGCATCTACGGTAACCGTGAAAGCGGTTCGGTGAGCAGCAGTGTTATTTTGAACTTGTAGCGGTAGGTTAAGCCGGTCAAGATCATCTCCTAACATCGGAGTGCATATTAGGCCGCGTGCCTCTAACATCATGAGAGTGATATTCTTCGCTGTGGCGTCTTCAGACGCCATGACCATATCACCCTCGTTTTCGCGATCTTCGTCATCGACGAGGATCACGATTCCACCCTTTTTGATCTGCTCTATACCTCGTTCGACATCCATAATGGATTTTGCATCAACGATGTCTGGTATGTTGGGATTCATTGGCATTGTTTAGTTTGAAAAATGGTTTCTGTAAGGTTCAAGCAACTTTGAAATATATTTTGCAGTCACATCTACTTCTAGGTTGACCTGTGAGCCCTTTGAAAGTTTATGGAAGGTTGTGTTTTCAAGAGTGTAAGGGATTATTGCGATACTGAATGTATTGCAATTACAGCTTGCGACTGTGAGACTGGTTCCATTCACGGTGATGAAGCCTTTTTCAACAATGCCTGCAATTATATTCTGATCTGCTTCGATTACTACCAGATTTGAGTTGGCATCCCCGGCTATTGACCGTACAGTCCCGACACCGTCAACGTGCCCCTGGACCATATGACCACCGACTCGATCACCATAGCGTAGAGCTCGTTCCAGGTTCACGTGGTCTCCAGAAATTAGTTTGCCGAAGTTTGTTCGAGATCGGGTTTCGGGTACCGTTTCCACTGTGAAAGTGCAGTTTGTCTTTGAGATTTCGAGCACTGTGAGACATGCTCCGTCTATCATGATCGACTGTGATATTTCTAAGTCATCTAGGACTTGTTTGGCCTGGATGATTAGTGTTTCACCGTCGTATGAATCAACTGTACCTATTTCTTCAATTATTCCCGAAAACATTTATTCATTTTGCCTTAGGCATGTAGGTTGAGGAAATTTTCATATTTGAGGAAATGTAACCTTCGACTAGGATATCGCCGTCGATAACGCTATGGGATACTCGGTCAAGCGATAGGGCATGGCTAAGACTTTCGATTCCTTCTCCACCGATCGCACCCATAGCATCCTCCCCCCCAATAATTATGGGCGCAATGAACGCTGTAACTTTATTCACGTGATTACCGTTGATGAATGCTCCTGTGAGTTCAGCCCCAGCCTCTACCATGACGTCATGTAGCCCTCTCGCTCCCAATGCCTCGATTACGATTGATAAGTTGACCTTCCCGTTTTCGCCTGAGGCTTTGAGGATAGTGACAGAATCTGTTGGTGGCCTGACGGCGACGTCATCCCTTACCACCCATAGAATTTCACCTGGTTCCTTTAACAGGCGAGCTGATGCAGGCATTTGAGCGTGGCTGTCGATCACCACCCTCAAGGCCGGCCGGCCGGTAGCATTTCCAAGGTGGTCCCGTGCGGTAAGTCGTGGATTGTCCGAAAGCAAGGTCCCAATCCCAGTGATCAATGCATCAGACTGACGGCGCATCTCGTGAACCCTTTCACGAGATTTCTCGTTGGTTATCCATTGTGAGTCACCCGTACGTGTGGCGATTTTTCCATCAAGACTGGCAGCAAATTTTATAGTTACCATCGGGAGCCCGGTTTTTACATGATGGGCGAATCCTTCGATCAGACGCTCGGCCTCTGACCTTTGTTTTGCCGAACATTCTCTTATGACCTCAATGCCAGATGCTACAAGTTGTCGGTATCCGTTTCCTGAAACTCTCGGATTCGGATCTTCCAATGGAGATACAACGGTTGTAATTCCAGAGTTGATGATGGCCTCTGTGCAGGGAGCAGCCAATCCTTGAAATGCATGTGGCTCGAGAGAACAGTAGATAGTTGCACCTTTTGTTTGGTTCCCAGCTTTGGATAAAGCTATCGGCTCAGCATGCTGTCCTGGTCTTCGCTGAGTAGCTCCTTCTCCAATGACAGCGCCATTTTTTACGACTACTGCACCTACCGCCGGTCGCGGCGCTACGCCGCCCTTTGCTTGTCTGGCAAGTTTTAAGGCTCGATCCAACGGGTTATTGATGACGATATCGCCCAAGGGGTTCCAATCCTATTCGAGTTTTATTAATCAGCGATTGCGAACATCGCTTGAACTGTGACGGAGATCATGACGTCTCCTCCAGATATGGGTGATGGAGCAAATGCTTCAGCCATCATTGGTGCTGACCGCACGCCTGTATCGTAGCTCATCGCCATTGGGGCCGAACCACTTAATTCTGTGAGGTAAACGAGTTGCCCGAGTGTTACTCCCATTGCGCGGGCATAGAGATCTGCTCTTGCTGCTGCATCAGCTGCCGCTTCTTGTCGGATTTGCTTACTGAAAATTGTTGGGTCGTCTACTGTGAACTGGATTGAATTGACTCTAATTAAGTCGCCTCCAGTTGATGCTGCATCATCGATGACAGCTCCTAATTCATCGATATCGCGTATCGTCACTTGTACTGTGTTGTTGACGGTGTATCCCACAATACGAGGCTCACTATGGACACCAAGGGAGTCTGAAACTTCAATCCACGTGGTCTGAGGGTAGATGCTGAATTGGGTAGTGATAATGTCGTCCTGTTTAACTCCTTTCTCTTCGATAGCTTTCACGACCTTACTCATAGCTGTGGCCGCCATGTTCCGTGCTTTTGTAACTGACTCTTCTCGTACTTCTACACCGATTGAAACCTTAGCAATGTCTGCTGGAATCTCAATGGTAGCTTGACCACTGACCCATATTCCAGAGTTGGATACGCCGGCCTGGTTGGTGGACGTAGATCCAATAGTGCTGGCGCGATAAGAAGTAGGGGGGTTTGAAATAAAACCACTTGATGTTGGCCCTTCCGGTGAGCCCATCGATGTGACAATAGAACCAAGGGTCGCGTTATCTGTTATCGGCCTTGGATCAGTGATGGGTTCGATGATTGACGCATGGTTGTCGTCTGAATTTTTTACTGGGCCATTGTTACAAGCAGCAACAGCCACCAAAAATATGGCAATTCCTGCGACGCTTAAACATCTAATCGGTATGGCGGTATTGATTGCGCGCATTAATCGATTCCTTGAAAGTTTTATTGCGATGCTCGTAAAGAGTTGAGATCGTTCTATTCCTCTATTTTATTTCCATTTACCTTGCGCTGAGTTACCAATAATTATTTACCTTGCGATTATTGGGCGATTATTTGAAATTTAATCTTTAGTAACGCAAAACTCCACTGTGGAATCATCGGCGAGGGAAAATCTAAAGATATGACTTTAATATTACGGCGTAATGTCAGTCGGTTATATTTATAGTCAGGACAATTCTTCAGACGTGTAAGAAGATTTTTTGTAATCAATGCGCTCAGCTATCCGAGATACATGTGAAACGATCATCACTGCGGTGGTCATATTTCTGTTTCTTCAAGGATCTACCCAAAATTTTCTTATAGAGGGTTCTTCTATGGAACCCACCTTAACGCAAAGTCAGCGCCTTCTAGTTAACAAATTTATTTATGTACGGGCGCCGTTCAGCTTGTTTGGGAATGAGAACTATTTGTTCGATGGGCCTAAGCGAGGGGATATTGTGGTATTCCATCCTCCGTCGGGTTCTAAAACGGACTTTGTCAAAAGAATCATTGGCGTCCCTGGCGATCTCATAGACATAGACAATGAGTTTGTTTACGTGAATGGGAAAAAAACAGAATGGGTTGATGCCATTACATCTAGGCGTAGAAGTGATGGGTATTATCCCGTGGAAGTTCCGCCGGGGTCATACTATGTCCTTGGTGATAACCGCCGCGTATCTATTGATTCGCGTAATTGGGAATTCGTATCGTCAAATGCACTAGTGGGCCGCGCCTGGGCAATTCTGTGGCCCACATCGGATTTCCAAATCTTCGGTTGACTGTTTCGTTTGTCGACCCGGCTATCGCCCAGTCTGTAAAAAAGATCTTTACTCTTCGGTTTTTCAGGCCATCATAAAGGATGCTATGCGCTCTCCGATCATGATTGCAGGGGAGTTCGTATTGGCCCGCGGGCAGTCGGGCATTATCGAGATGTCAGCGATGATTAAACCTTCGATCCCGTGCACTCTGCCATATTGATTTACAACTGACATATTATCTTCTTGAGATCCCATTTTCGCGGTGCAAGAAATATGGTGCATTGTGCTGACACGCTTTAGCATCCAATTGTTCAAGGACTCATCTGATTGAAGATCCGGTTTCTGGGGATCGATAAGTCCTTTGAAGATTCCCTGAAATGCTGCATGTCTGCCAAATTCGATATGCATGTGAATAGCATCGCGCATCCTTGACAGATCATATGGATGATCTAGTAATCGGTAGTCCAGAGCGGGTTGTTGAAAAGGATCATTGGAATTTAATCTAAGTTCGCCGGATGCTTTCGCTAAGTAAAGACCGGCGCTCATCATGAATTCTCTTTTTGGTGAATCCCATCGCATCACGGCAATCATGTCGTTTCGGAATGGGGAACCTCGTGCGGTATAACGCAGGGCGACTTTTTGTGGGCCCATTTTGACATCCGGCATCGGGAAATTTTCGTCCGCACTCCATCGCACGTGCACAGATGGATGATCACGGAGATTTTGTCCAATACCTGGCATGTCGTTAACAACCGTGATGCCTGCATTTTGCAATTGTTCGGCAGGCCCAATGCCAGAGAGCATCAGGAGATGTGGGGAGCCGATCGGGCCTGCACTTAACACAACTTCCTCTGCATTGACCTGAATGGAAGATCCACCTTTTTGGTACTCCACTCCAACGGCACGCTTGCGATTAAGCAAAATGCGGGTGGTGTGGCTATCTGGTGAGATCGTGAAGTTGGGCCGATCGCGTGCCATTGTTAGGTATCCGATTGCGGTGCTCCACCGAACACCATCCGGGTTGTTTAGCGGTAAAGGCCCGACTCCGCTTGAGGCAGGGTGGTTATGATCATCGGTCTGTGGAAAACCAGCCGTAGTGGCTGCTTCGATGAATGCTGCCTGATCGTCGACAAGCTCATCCGGTTGGTAACGACGAACTACTATTGGACCTTTGTTACCGTGATACCGATTGGTGATATCCAGATCGTTTTCGAGTTTCTTGAGAAATGGAAGGATTTTCTCAAAAGACCATTCGTCATTACCTTCGGCGACCCAATAATCGAAATCTTCTGGAATTGCTCGTAGGTAGACTTGTCCGTTGATTGCACTGGTGCCTCCGGTTATCTTGCCCCGAGGTACCGGCATGTCCCTATAAAGTGGCGTTGCCTTTGCCGTTAATCCCCAATTGTGATCACTGTTGGGATCTATTGTCATATCGGCTCCGGTAGCGTGCCCTTGTCTGATTTCATCCGGTAGCTCGTTGATGTTCGGATAATCGTGTCCTGCTTCGATTAACAGTACCCGGCGAGAAGGATTTTCAGATAGACGGGTTGCCAAGGCAGCCCCGGCAGATCCCGCACCAACGACGATCACATCGTATTTTGTGTTCGCCATGAAGCAGAGCGTCCTTGAATTTAGAGGGCCGGATTGGTTGGCGGAGTTGTTGACCAATCATCACGGGATCGACCGTTCTTGTCCCATACAACTTGTCCGTTTTTGATCGTCATCTCGCAAACGATACGCTTATCGGATTTGTAGACCCTGTTGTCAGTACCGTTATCTACAAGACCAAATTCGCCCTCAGTTATATTCAATACCGCAATATCAGCCGGAACTGTTTGACCGAGGTTGCCTAATTCGGGGTGCCCGATAGCCTGAGCTGGTTCCCATGTCGAGCGTCTGATGATTTCAGGTAATTCCATGCCAATGGCTAACAATTTTGACATGGTTTCAGGCATCGTTGCCTGATTTGCAAGAATGCTTGCTCGGTGCATATCGGTTGAAATGGTGTCGGGCAAAAATCCCTGTTCGATCGCAGCTTTTGCGATTCTGAAAGAGAAGCTGCCAGCACCGTGGCCCACGTCGAATTGCACACCGCGCTCACGAGCCTCAATGAAATGCGGCTTAACTTTGTCGTGGATGTCTGTCATTGGCTTGCTCAGAGCGTAACAGTGAGTAACCATATCGCCAGGTCGAAGGTGCTCAAGGATCATGTCGTTCATCGGTCGTGTGTGTATCGGTGACTGGTCGACCATCACGAACACACCGTTTTCCTCAGCAGCCTGAATACCACGGTCAAGAGGTTCCCATCCTGGACCCATGTAATGGGCGACTTTCACGCCAACAATCAGATCCGGTCTCTGGGCGATCTTTAGTGCGGTGAGCTCTGAGTCCATGCCATCGAGATCTTGCTCAGGTTCACCGACCATCCCTTCGCCAGCGATATTTAAAAGTGCGAACACATTCGTGATAGCAGGAGCAATAATTTGTTCGTTAAAATCATCGAACGTTAGATGACCTGAACCCCCTGCATCTACTGCGGTTGTCGTGCCTTCAGGTAGACAGTGTGCGTCAGGCAAGATGGCAGCGGGATAGCCGTAGAAATGGGCGTGAAGGTCGACAAGGCCTGGCGTGACAACTAATCCTGAAATATCGGCTACGGTTCGTGCTAGGCCCGGAGATATGTCTTTATCGACTAGGGCGATATGGCCTCCGGATGTCGCGACATCGAACTGGCCGTCTATATCGAAGGCGGGATCGATCAGTCGTCCACCTTTAAGAAGCAAGTCGTATTTACGTAATTGGGCGTTTGACATTTCGTTCACAAGCTCCCCATCTCTCAGTTTGTTGGACTTGTTTGATGAAATAATTGTTTATCCGCAGTATGTTAACCCCAAAATACGTTGGAAGTTGGAGTTTTAATAAAGGACCGTTAAAGTTTGATTAGTAATCTATATGTAACCGCGTTTAACTCTCCCTATTATCGCGATGCTGTCGTACCCTTATTTATTGAGTTTGAAAGGGCCTTTAGCTCAGCGGTAGAGCATCGGACTTTTAATCCGCAGGTCGTGGGTTCGATCCCCACAGGGCCCACCAAACTCATACCTGACCTGGATAGCGTCAACCACTCGATGATTGTAAATCAGGCCACTTGATTTCGAGGGACCGGTTATTCCTGAACTTAATCACAGTTAGTTCCGTTTTAGGGCAAAGAGCATCAAAATAATGTGTTGTTGTGGAAAGGTTCGCTCTATTGGGGTGCAATAGAATCTGCTTCGACTGGTTTATGACTAGTGTGTTGTCGTAACGAATATGATTATACGTTCTGCGTATATTTATGCCGATTAATTGTCAGGGTGCGTTTATTTCCTCAGATCGTTCTACTGGTACGGTACCGCTTGGTACCGCTGCGCCTTATCAAGAGTTGAAGGGATTGCGGCATCCGTATTTTCAATCGGAAAGTGCGTTCCTGTTATGCGATGTTCACGGAGGTAAAAGCAAAATGCGTTTTACTGGAAGATATTTTCTCCGGATTTTATTTGTCGCTTTACTATCAGTTCTAACACTCATGCTTGCTGCATGTAGCGGTGATTCAGGACCGGCGGGTGCCGGCAGCATTGTTATAGCTGTAGAAGAAGTGCCACCAATGATTCAAGACCCCAGGCGCGATATTCGTGCTAGTGGTGGAATTGGTAAAGACCTGTCTGTATACGAGACTATTGTCAGGGCTCCCCACGTAGCTCCACCTGCACCTCCGCCTCTAGACCACACTGGATACAGCCCATCAGATAAAGGAATTGCGGAGTCATGGGAGATATCTCCTGATCTTACAAGTATTACTTTCAAGATTCGCCCCGATATTCCATGGCATGAGAATGGGGGCAAGTGGGGTACCGTTGACGCTGAAGATGTCGCGTGGACTTTCAATCAAGCTTTTGCAGCAGATTCGGTGAATAACGGTGCTGAAGAGATTGGGCCAGAGATGAAACTTGGTTTCGATGTCGTTGATTCCATGACGGTGCGCCAGAATATCGAGACCGGAGGGTTTGACCCGACCTGGTCTTGGCTCATGGGTAACGCGAGTTTTAACGGAATCGTTATAGTGAACAAACAGGCCTATGATGACTTGGGAGAGTCAGATTATGCAGCGACGCCAATAGGAACAGGCCGATACAAGGCTACAACGTGGACCGCAGATGACGAGGTGCAACTTGAAGCCGTCAAAGATCATTGGACGGGCTCGGATGCCAACGTCAGTTCTATAACCGTCGTACATATGCCAGAAGCAGCGACTCGAGAGGCAGCGCTTCGTACAGGTGAAGTTGATATCGCCAATTTACCAGCCCAGACTATCAATGGTGCTGTTGAGGCAATCAAAGGGCGCGTGCAGGAGATTGGTATAGCCCGGCCTCAGGGCTTCCAGATGGCTGGAAATTACTGGAACCAAAAATGTCCAGGATGTGAGACCGGTGAAATGCCACGTCCAGGTTTTGATGACGCCGTGTCCAGCGGTGATTACCCATGGATCGGCAATCCTGCGGATGCAGCTAACATGGAAAGCGCGCGCAAGGTTCGATGGGCGTTAGCCATGACTGTTGATCAGCAGTCGATCATTGAAAACATTCTCGAGGGAAGAGGTCGGCCGATATACGCATGGCAGAATATTTTGCCTAACGACCCCTCTCACAAGGATGCCTGGCTAATTCCACACGATGCAGATAAAGCTCGGAAATATCTGACAGATGCTGGATACCCAGATGGTTTTGATATGGAGCTTTGGATTCCCAGTACCTTCCCGCCTGGCACAAAATCTGCAGCTGAGGCAGTTGCTGCGGCTTGGCGTCAGGAATTAGGAATTGAGGTTACGATTGACAAGACCGAATACGCAGCTCGACGACCACAAACGGTAGATAAAACCATCAACGTTCCGTTTACCCACGGGATTAACTGGATTCCTGGGTCTACCTCGGCGAGGTACATTTGCCCGAATGCGGGACACATTGTTGGCTTCACAATGGAAGAGGCAATGTGTGACTTGGGGTTGGAAAATGCTACGGAACAGGATCTTAACGTTAGGATCAGTAATAACATCACGATTCAGGACTACCTGACAGAACAGATGTTGTTTGTTCCAATGTTCCAGGCCCCTGCGGTGCTGTTTGCTGTTGGTCCTAAAATTGACGCATGGGATCCATACAATGCTCAGGACGTGTTACCGAACAGGCCAGAGTCGATAACACTGAAATAAGGTACGTGAATTGGAAGATCAATTCTGGCTGACCCCTGAATTACAACAGGGGGCAGCCAGAACTTTCAACTTTCGCCTACTGGTGATTTGACATACGGGAGGGCTGCAGGCAGTCCTCCCGTATATTTCACATGAGATATTGATTGCTGATCCAATAATTCGGAAACGTATTGCATGGCACGCTTCTTGGCGCTTAGATTTGGGTACATAGTGCTCGTTATGATCGGGGTATCAGTCCTGGTATTCTCGCTGTCGCGTCTTTCAGGCGATCCCAGATACCTGTATATGACACCTGGCAGTAGGTGGTCTCAAGAGGTTTGGGACGCAAGAGGCAGAGAGCTTGGACTGGATAAGCCACCTGTCGTCCAATACTTGGTCTGGGCAGGGCGAGCCGTGAGAGGTGACTTTGGAGATTCTGTTTGGCATAAGCGAAACTCGCTTGACGTCATTATTGACAGAGCTCCTGCGACTATCCAACTTTCCGGAATAGCTTATGTTCTCGCCATATTTATGGGTATCGGCCTTGGCATCGCATCAGCGGTGCGACGAGGCACCCTTATCGATTTGGTAATTCGTGGATTTGCTTTGATTGGTCAGGCGGCTCCGCCATTTTTGATAGCGATTGTGTTGATATTTATATTCGCTGTTAATCTTGATTGGCTTCCTACTTCGAGGCGCGGAGATTGGACTAATTTTGTTCTGCCGGTCGTTACATTAGCTTGGCTTGCCTCGGCCAGCATAACCCGTATAACACGATCTGCTTTGCTCGAAGTGCTTGATAGCGAGTACATAAAATTGGCACGTGCGAAGGGTGTGGGACGAACTAAAATAATATTTAAACACGCGTTGAAAAACGCATTAATCGCACCTCTTACAGTAGCGGCAATTCTGTTTGCAAGTTTCATCACTGGGACGGTCGTTGTTGAGACAGTTTTTGCATGGCCGGGCCTAGGACGCTTGGCCGTGGACGCTACTTTGAACAACGACTTCCCTCTCGTTACCGGCCTTACGGTGATCTGTGCTGCTGTATACCTCCTCAGCAGCTTGATAGCAGATTTACTTTACGCCTACACAGATCCCCGAATAAGGATTTATTGATCTTGGGTATTTTCTTGTGAAGACAAAGCTCCTTCGTGCTTATCGCCTTCTGCGACGCTATCCCCTGTTGCCTATTTTTATAATTATTGCATTGGTGATAATGGCGATATTCGCTCCTGTTTTAGCGCCTAGCGATCCCTTGCATTCCTCTCTTGAAAAGGTAAAAACACCACCCGTTTGGCTGGCTGGGGGGACTTCTGAATACCTCCTAGGAGCCGATAATATTGGTCGAGATTTACTTAGCCGCATAATTCACGGTTCCAGGATTTCACTTATGGTGGCCGGCATCGTCCTGATTACAGGTGGTGGGGTCGGAACTGTTCTAGGGCTTGTGGCTGGTTATACCGGCGGAGCGCGTGACGAATTCATCATGCGCATGGTTGATGTGTTTTATGCCGTACCCTTTATTCTTGTAGCCCTAGTAGCCGCCGTGGTCTTTGGTGCAAGTCTTGGTTTAGTTTTAATCTTGCTTACTATTTTTAGCTGGCCACCATTTGCTCGCCAGACACGCGGACTCACTTTGCAATTGAAAGATATGGATTACGTAGCGGCGTCGAGGATCGCAGGTGCGTCTCCAACCAGAATTGCAATTCGGCATATTACGCCTGGCCTGATAAATATCGTTATTGTGCTTGCTACGTTGCAGGTCGGTAGTCTGATCCTTACCGAATCAGTTTTAAGCTATCTGGGAATAGGTATACCGGCCCCACAACCCGCGTGGGGTAGCATGGTTGCAGAAGGACGAGAGTTTATATCGATTGCATGGTGGATTTCGGTGATGCCCGGGGCTGCGATTTTTATGACCGTATTTGCTTTCAATTTCCTTGGTGATTGGCTGCGCGACTATTACGATCCAAAGCTGAGGCAGCTATAGCTTCACTCACTTAATCTTA
>CAJWJL010000004.1:0-32944 GCA_913042135.1 uncultured Chloroflexota bacterium
TTTTGAGACCAGGTTGAGATTAGAACCAAATAGCGAAAAGAATCAACAAGAGTCAAAGTCACAACTCATCCATTAACAGCCAAAAAAGTTCTCCGCAGTCTAAATACCATAGCCACAAGCGCTAACAATTGTTATCTTTGGACGCCAGCCAAATACTATGAGCGTTACAAAAACTAATAATTGTTGAATTGAGTTTGTGCCCGTGACAGAGCAATCAGAGGTCGCTGAAAACTCTTCACCATCGAAACTAACTTCCTTAGCAAGGTCGTCGCTCAAAATCCTCAAAGGGATTTTGGGCCATTTCGTAGTGAAGCGATTCCTATTTTTTCTTTTCGTCGTATGGATAGCGGCAACGGTGATTTTCATAATCCCCCGCCTATCAGGACAGGACCCCGTAAAGGAAAAACTGCTCCTCGAAGCTCAACGTGGCGGAGCAATGCAAACGGGTCTTGACGAAATGGCGAAGACCTATCAAAAGAGGTTCGGTCTAGATCAACCGCTTTGGACTCAGTACGTCAATTACATATCTGACCTGTCGAGACTCAATCTTGGCGTATCAATCGCCTTTTTCCCTAGAACGGTCAATGACATCGTTTTCGAGTCTTTAATGTGGACCTTGGGATTAATGGGGACGGTCACAATCTTAGCGTTTGTGTTAGGAACACTAGCTGGAGCTTTTTTGGGGTGGCCCAGACGTCCTGGGTGGCTTCAGTACGTGTTTATGCCGCTGCTTACCCTGTCCGCTATACCACAATATCTTTTGGCGATGATCTTAATCTTTACCATAGCGTTCAAACTAGGATGGCTACCATTATTCGGAGGTTATTCTCCCGCTACCCTTCCAAATCTAAGCTGGGATTTCATCGTAGATGTGCTCCGGCATGCAATCCTACCTGCTTTCGCCATCATCTTTTCAGCCATTGGATTCTGGGCAATCGGAATGAGAGGGATGATGATCAACACCCAGGGCGAGGACTACATGATTCAGGCGGATGCCAAAGGACTGAAGGGTTCCCGTATTTTCATGAGATACGCAGTTCGTAATGCCTTACTTCCACAAGTAACCGGTCTCGCCCTCGTCTTGGGGACCATCGTTACCGGTCAGGTCCTTGTGGAGAGAGTGTTCTCCTACCCCGGAATCGGAGACATCCTGTTCCAAGCGATCCGCCTTTCCGACTTTTTCGTAATTCGCGGCATCGTAATCGTAATAATTCTAGGAATAGCTGGAGCAACCTTCCTGCTCGACGTTTTATACCCGTTGCTTGATCCTAGGATCAGGGTGAGGAATACATAAATGGCTGAATCATTTGCCTCATCCGACTCAATGAATCCCTCCAGCAACGGTGGATGGAACCAATTCAATGAGGAACGCATAACTCCCATCAAGAAGTACGCGTTGCGTAACCCATCCTTGATCGTGGGGTGCGCCTTGCTATTCGGCATGTTGTTTCTGGTCGGGATCGGGCATCTGATTTGGGATACGGAGATGTTCAGGCCACTTTCCACTCCAACCAGACTGCCACCTACAGGAGAGCACCCGTTTGGAACAGATACTCAAGGCCGCGATCTACTTGCGATCGCAATTCTCGGGACACCTCTAACACTCCGTATAGGATTAATCGCAGGAATCGTAGCGATCAGCCTCGGGACTGTAGCCGCCTTCCTGTCTGCCTACTATCGAGGTGTAATAGACGGTGCTATCCGATCGATTGTCGATGTAGGCTTGGCAATGCCAGCTTTGTTAATACTAATTCTTGTTCGGATCAACGTCGGGCGAGAACTCTCAACAGATGAAATGGGAATTGCAATCGGATTGACAAGTTGGGTATTTCCCGCACGCACCATTCGATCACAGGTACTTGTAATGAGAGAGCAAGCTTACGTCGAACTATCTCGCCTATCTGGAACCAGCGGCATGGGGATTATTTTCAAAGAGATGATGCCCAACTTGATACCGTACATAACAGCAAGTCTTGTAGCGTCAGTAGCTGGAGCAATTCTTGCTTCAATTGGGCTTGAGGCTATCGGACTAGGCAACTTTAGTCAGCCTACGTTGGGCATGACGATATATTGGAACATACAGTTCTCCTCCATCACTCTGGGAATGTGGTGGTGGTGGGTTCCACCCTTGGTCGCAATTGTGATCGTGTTTGTGAGCCTGTTCTTGATTTCATCAGGTTTGGATGAATGGTCCAACCCACGATTGAGGAAACGCGTTTGAGCACCAAACAAACAATTCAAACCTATAGAGAGGGTGCTCGGATCACCGATGTAGATGCTCTCGTTGTAGAGGACCTGTCGGTTTACTACGAAACTGACACTGGAACGGTGAAAGCCTGTGACGACGTCACGTTCACTCTTAAGCAGGGTGAACGGTTCGCACTGGTCGGCGAATCAGGATCGGGCAAGACGACCCTAGCTATGGCTCTAATGCGATTGACCAGGCCACCAGGACACATAGCAAAGGGAAGCGTCATGCTCAATGGGCGTGACATTACAAAACTCACGGAAGACGAGATGCGTAAAACACGCCTTTCTGAGTTAGCACTCGTTCCGCAGGGAGCAATGAATTCCCTGAACCCGGTAATGAGGGTCGAACGACAGATTACCGATGGGATTATCGACCACCTCGAGGGAGATGATCCGACACCTACCAAGGCAGATTTGCAAGAAACGGTACGCGATCTACTTACCCGCGTTGGCCTAAGACCATCTGTAGGTCGATTATTCCCACATGAACTATCTGGTGGAATGAAGCAACGTGTAGCAATGGCCATTGGTATTTCATTACGCCCTAAGCTAATAATCGCCGATGAGCCTACCTCGGCTCTTGATGTCGTCGTACAACGTCAGATCATGCAAACGTTGGGCCGATTGCAAGAGGGCTTGGATGCCTCAATTATGCTTGTAGGTCACGATATGGGGTTGGTCGCACAGTTTGCTGACACAATCGGCGTTATGTACGCGGGCAAGCTCGTCGAAATAGGTCCGGTCGAAGAAGTCTTTAGCGACCCTAAACACCCTTACACAAAACTTCTAATTGGTAGCTTGCCATCACTTCAGGAAAAACGAGAATTCCTCGGAATTCCTGGTCTGCCCCCTCAATTGATATTTCTTCCAGAAGGGTGTGCATTTGAAGATCGATGCCCATCTCGTTTCGAGAGATGTCAGGCAGCGATCCCTGATCTGATCAACCTTGGAGGCCGTAGAGAAGTGGCTTGCCATCTGTATGAGGAAGAGGCGAAGTCATGAGTGCATTCCTGGAGTTAGACCATGTAACCAAAACCTTCGGAAGCGAAGGTATGTTCGGCAGTGGCTCCGTAACAGTCGCTGTTGACGACGTTTCACTGTCAATTGATGAAGATGAATCTTCCATCACCACTGTAGCCGGCGAAAGTGGGAGCGGTAAAACCACACTGGCTCGACTTCTTCTGGGTAGTCACGTACCCAACGCAGGCAAAATGCTCTATCGGGGCAAAGATTTCACACGGCTTACTCGCCGCGAACGCCGAAATTTCCGACGTGAAATCCAACCGATATTTCAAGATCCATTTGAGTCTTACAACCCCTTTTACAAAGTCGACCATGTGTTAGACGAACCAATTAAAAATTTCAGACTTGCTTCTTCCGGATCTGAGAAACAACAGATGATCGAAGATGCCCTTGAAATGGTCGGGCTGGTACCAGAAGAAACTCTCGGCAGATTTCCCCATCAATTGAGTGGTGGTCAACGCCAGCGTGTAATGGTAGCTCGTGCCCTGCTATTAAAACCTAGAGTAATTCTGGCTGACGAGCCAGTTTCCATGGTAGACGCATCACTCAGGGCAACCATTCTTGATTCGATTCGAAGACTCAATCGAGATTTGGGTATTTCTGTTATTTACATCACACACGATCTGACAACTGCTTACCAGATCAGCGATAACATAATGGTGATGTACAGAGGTACAGTTGTGGAAGCGGGGACCGTTGATGCAGTCATTCCTGACCCCCAACACCCGTATACAAAACTCTTGATCGAATCGATCCCACAACCTGACCCTAAAAACAGATGGGGTTCGGAACCGCCGCAACAAAACTGGGACACGTCTGACTTGCAGATCGCTGGCTGTAGGTTTGCGGATCGATGCCCTGCCGTAATGGATCGGTGCCACGACACAAAACCTGCGCAATACCTGGTAAATGATCACCAGCTCACGGCATGCCTCTTACACGAAGAGAATGGTGAGATGACCGACACAGACATCACCACCACTTTCCAGACGGAAAAAGAGACTATTAAGGCCATCCCCGCTAACTCATAATTTATGATAACCAAAATCACAAACTCCGAAGGTCGCGATATAAATCGCGGCGATTTCGGAGTTTGTGTTTAAACCTCATAACCAGTCTTGAGCCGACAAGATTAAGGCTATCGGGCCAAATGGAAATCAACACTGTCAGGATGATGGCACAGCGAAATCCGTTACAAACTCAGGTTTTCCCTGAATGTCCAGTTCAACCCGATAAAGGTCACCACCGCGATAAGTGCTCATATCGAACCCTTCGGGCTCCCAACCCGTCTTCTCAGGATCGCCGGTCCCAAAACTGGCAGTCGTAACATACAGCTCGTTAAGGTCCTTACCGCCAAACATTGCCGACGACGTTTGGGCAGCAGGAATCTCTACACGGCGTTCTTCCTTGCCGTCGGGATCGAATCGCACCACCATCCCTCCATACCATATCGCTGACCAAACAAATCCTTCCGAGTCAACGGTCATGCCATCTGGAATACCCCAGTTATCAGGAATGGTAGTAAACACTTGTCTATTTGTGATGCTACCGGTCGTCGGATTGTGATCCCATTTATAAATCTCGTGTTTGGGTGAGTCAGTAGAGTAAAAGGTCTTTAAATCTGGTGAAAATCCCATCCCATTACAGAGATCCAGGCCGTCATCAATTATTTCCGCCGAACCGTCAGGCTTAAATCTGAATAAGGTGCATGAGTCCAAGTGTCCACTTCCACCATAAAGGCTCCCGTCTGGGCCGACACTAATGTCGTTTAACTTAATGGGACGACCATCAACATCTCCGTGATGCAACCAATGGAAATCATCGTCAGAATTCCATAATTGAACGCCCTCCCATGTCCCGACAGCAAGTCCACCACCCTTATTGCGAGTAACACCCGCAACGTTATAGCCCTGGTGAAGTAATTTGTTCTCCCCAGTAACGGGGTCATAATTCCAGAACTTACCTCCCTGAATATCAATCCAGTAAAGTGTCTGAGATTCCACATCCCAAACAGGTCCCTCGCCAACCAGTGCATTCTCGGCCGCGAGTTTCTCTACGTTTTCTACCATTGATAGCTCCTGTTGCTAGTACAAACACGTTCAGAATCGAATCCCTGTTTCAATCACTTATCCCCTTACAGTAACAAATGTGACCCAAGCAATGGTGATACTTGGTAAATTAGCCTCGCGCAAAACGCTTAATATCGGGTATATTTTCGCTGCAACACTATTTGTTTTTCAGAAAATTAGGATCCTGTCATGACATCTGACGTTTACTTCATGGACGCGCGAAGCGACTCGGCCGACACAAGCTTGATTGCAAAAACAGTAACTGTTTTCGACGCTGCAGGACTAGACGAACTAGTTGAACCTGGAGATGTAGTCGCAATAAAGCTGCATTGCGGAGAATGGAATTCCAGTGCCTACCTCCGACCGGTTTATGCCCGAGCGATTGCTGATCGAGTCAAAGAACTTGGCGGACGACCGTTCGTATGTGACACAACTACTCTGACTTATAGTCCATTTTCAACTCGCGCAACAGAGCTTGATCTCTTGCAAACTGCGGAGAGAAACGGCTTTTCATCTGCCGTCCTCGGCTGTCCATTCATCGCCGCTGATGGTTACGTAGGTACCAGCGATTACCGAGTTGATATCCCCGAAGGCTACCTACTCAAAGAGGCGTACGTAGCACAGGCAATCGCTGCAGCAGACGTTCTCATCGCTCTGACACACTTTAAGGGTCACGGCATGGGTGTTATCGGTGGGGCGTTAAAGAATCTAGGAATCGGAGGACAATCGAAACGGGGTAAATTCAACGTCCACATGGGCGGTCATCCAAAGTATGGGGTAGGAGCCGTAGTAGAGTTCGACGAAAAATTCGTTGTTGACAAAGAAAAAGATATCGAGTGGGAATTGATCGAGGAAGCCTGTCCGATTGGACTCTTCGAGATACAAGAGGACAACACAATAGCCTGGGATCGAGACAAATGTATGACTTGTCTCGGCTGTCTGGGTGTAATGAATCCTCGCGGCATTTTCCAGCCAAACCAGATGCTATTTGATGCTACCGATATTGCTATCGGAGATGCAGCACTAGGAGTAGTGAAAACGGTCCCGAAAGTAGGGTTCGTTACGCTCGCAATCGATGTGTCTCCCAAATGTGACTGTGCAGGCTTCTCAGATATGCCAATCGTTCCGAACCTCGGAGTTTTCGCAAGTAAAGATCCCGTCGCAATCGACCAAGCCTGTGTAGATGCAGTTACCGATTCCCCGGGGATCCCAGGTTCCCTCAGTGACGAGATGGGTGTAGGAGACGCCGGTGAGCGAAAATTCGATCTGGCTGGAGCGGCCATAGAAGGCCTCTCCGAGCAGACAACAATAAACACTGCAGTGGTCAACGGTCTAGGCAGCAGAAACTACGAATTGCATCACGTAGAACCCGTAGGCAGAGAAAAATTCAGGTTCCCTTACGATGAACGGCCAACCCGTCAGCGATTTGCACGAATGTTTGAAAAATTCCAACCTTTCCCATTCGACCGCCACGACGGCCATGGCTTCGATAGACTGCCTGAGGTAGATATCGAGGCAGTCAAACCACACGACGGGCCGACCGTAGGGACTCATTCACACGCTCCTTACCACGGCGATGGAACTAGTCATGGGCCGAACGGTCACAGCGCCCCAGAGAATCAATGGCATCCTGGAGAAGAGGGTACGCGTTCGCATTCGACGACGCACGAGCACTGAGAATTAACGTTTAGGACAACACGACCGCATTAGGAGATTTTTTAAAAATGGCGAGAGCGCAGGATATGCTCGACGAAGCAATAACACTCATTACAGATGCAGGACAAAACGAGCTTGCAGATCGGCTCTCCGTTCAGCGTGAAAAGTTCTTTTTTACGTCGCTTGCGGGTGTTCCACTTGCTAACAAAGTAAAGAAGGCGGGCACCGCTTTAAATGCTGATGGATCACAAGCAAATCTTTCAATGGTCGAAGCACTAGTAACCGAGATCGAAGATAAAGCTGATGCTCCTGGAACAGTCCTGACCTAATGACATCCGTATTGGTTACAGGCGGTGCCGGCAGCATGGGCCGGTTGGTCTGCGGTCGACTTGCATCTGAAGGTCACACGATTCGAGCTTTTGACCTGGCAACTGCAAATTTCGAAGGCCTTCCTGATGGTGTTTCTGCCTTACCAGGAGATCTGACATCCAAAGTCAGTATGCAATCAGCTATCGAAAACGTTGACGCGGTTGTACATCTGGCGGCAATACTACCACCGGTAGCCGACCAGCAAATCGAATTAGCCCAACTGGTTAACGTGCAAGGCACAGAAATTCTCGTTAACGCGATGCAATCTAGTAACTCCACTGCAAGACTGGTGTTTAGTTCATCCGTAAGCGTTTATGGTAAGCCAACTACTGACGATGAAGTGTCCACTTTCATGCGCTATAACCCAGACGATAATTACGCCAAAACTAAAGCTGAATCTGAACAGCTAGTCTTAAACTCCGGTCTCGACTCCTGTGTACTGAGAATCTCAGGTGTTTCGATTCCTGTATTCCAAGAACCGCCTGACGCATGGCCTTTTCTCCCAGATCAAAAAATTGAATTCATACACAGAGACGATGCAGTGGCCGCGATCACATCAGCGGTAACAGCGGAACTAACCTCTACGACCAGAATCATCAACGCCAGTGGTGGTGACACGTGGCGTATGAAAGGATCTGAGTACGTCGCGGATTACTTCAAAATGATCGAGGTCAATCCTGATGAGGCTATATACCAGTCATCCAAAGGTCACTTCGCCTGGTATTCAGACGAGGGCGGAAACAAGCTACTCAGCTACCAGAACAATTCTTACCCTGATTATCTTGATCAGTTACAGGGCGACATTAACCGCCTCATGGGCGAGTAACGTTCGTAAAAAGCCATCGGGATCGAACCAAATCGTCCCCTTCCAGTCAAAATTTTCCAATTAGATAACCGGAGCACTAACCGTCAATCTTATTGACGATGATTCTCCGGTAGTAACAATGGAATAACTCTTACCCTTTTCAACATAAACGACATCACCTGGACCAGTAACAAATGAGTCCTCATTTTCAACAGACCAGGCGATCTTGCCTTGCAGTACAACCCACCAGCGATTTTCATCTGAATGCAACGTCGAACCAGAAGATTGACCTGGCAATTCATGGGTGTAGGTAGCGTAATTTCGATTATCGGAAACGGCTATTTCAGTCCAGTCAGTAGAAGTCCCATTCCTATCAACAAGGGCTTTCAGTTTTGTATGTATCAAATTAGGATTGGCTTGACCATCATCCACAGGGATTAATCGACACGGGGGGACCCCTTTTATGTCATGGTTGCTATTTGGATGAGTTACCCCGAAACGAATCGCCTGCACACCCTCTTTTGGGCGGATGTCGTGCGCAAATCCAGCCGGAGCCATAATTATGTCTCCCCAGTTGGAAACAACAGGTTCATACTGGCCAATCTGCCATTGGGTCCGACCATCAAGGGCTATCCACCACTCGTTGAAATCAGGGTGGATATGGGGGTCCGGTGGAGTACCAGGAGGCCCAGATATCCAAACCGCACGATTTCTTCCGTCTTCGAGCAGTTGCTCTGCCCAACGCTCACCTTCACCATGCCGCCCCATAATTTCCGAGTGACGAGCTATCCGCGAATTCATAGGCGCTGCAGAAACCATTAGTAATTCTCCTAATTCTCACCTTGGGCCTGAGTCGATATAGCCGCCTGCATCATGGCCCTAGCATACCCAACAGTGTAGGCGAATCCTGTGTATGTCGTCGCTGATATTCCATCGAAAGGAAACTCTGTATCAGCATCATTTACAGGGGGATGCTCGGGATAAATCAAGCGCGGGTATTTCTGCCTAACGAGTTCACTCATTACCGCGAACATATCTACCTGACCTTCATCAATCCAAACCTCCGTGTAGTCGAGATTCGGCACCCGCGAAACGACATTGCGAAAGTGCACATGGTTAATTTGATCGCGTTGGCCAAAATAGCGACATACTTCAACCGGATCGTGCCCCAGTTCTTTTGTCACTCCACAGTCAAAAGTTATCCCGTTGAATGGACTGGGGATAATGTCGGTGAATTTCTTCCACCCTTCCAGCGTGCTCATTATTTGTCCTGATCCTCGGCTGACGGGAGCAGGAGGGTCATTTGGATGCAGCGCCAAACGTACATTAGCTTCTTCAGCTACTGGAATTACAGCCTTTAAAAAATAGGTGACATTATCCCACATTTCAGATAATGAATGCTCTCTCTCACCAAGGAGGGGCGGTAAATCTTTTACACGACGGTAATCGAAATCCATCAAGCCAGAGCCACCCCGTCCAGGCACTACGCGGTAGCCCTCTACGATACGATGGGCATAAAAGTTATACTCCATCACTGGTAGGCCTTGCCTGCCAGCAATTCGAATTGCCTGATTAATGGTTTCAATATCCTCGTCGCGCCCTTCCTCTCCAAATCGAACCCGTGACGAAGGGTTGAACATGACGTTCCGTAACTCGAGATCAGCCTCGGAAGCTCGGTCGATGTGCCGTTTCAGGCTCTGGTCAGTCCAAGTCTCAAGTCCACCGGTGTCAAGTCCAGCCATGCTAACCCCAGTCACCCCCAGTTGCTTCACACGACGAAGTGAGCGCTTTTCAAGGTTCTCCAAGAACAATGTAAGTATGGGAGTATCGCTGGACTCAGCCCAGTAAGCCTGATTTTTTATGGAATCATGAATGCCGTCAGCGTCATAAATCATTCGCTCGTCCTAACCTCAGAAATTCGATCACCAAATTTTTCGCTTTACCGTTCCAACCCGTGCACCACATGCCAGTGTTCACAACGATGAGACAGAATAACCGAAGAAACCGGAAGACATGAGGAAAAATTGTGCGAATTTGAAAAGTTCACGATTACCCAAAAAGATGGATTCAGGATTTTGTTCACAGAGTTAAATAATTTCTCGAATCTCCTAAAGTGAACATAGTAAGACTCT
Organism: uncultured Chloroflexota bacterium; assembly: GCA_913042135.1. Taxonomy (GTDB): domain Bacteria; phylum Chloroflexota; class Dehalococcoidia; order Lucifugimonadales; family Lucifugimonadaceae; genus Lucifugimonas. The sequence goes on from CAJWJL010000004.1 coordinate 10,305, forward strand.
TATTCGGGGTACTCTTAAATGACAATTCCAAACATCGGACGAAATTATCACTAGGAGCAGAAGTATAAATGCCTGAATGGTGGATTGAAGCAACTTTACCTTCAGCCGTTTTCATCTGCTTATTTCTTTTGTGGGTGCTAATACCGGCTCCAGATGGCGAATCTGATTTTGCAAGCAGATTGCGGGACAGGTTCCGCAAATAATGTTTGCATCAGCCGATCGCAAGAGACTCATAGTAGGCCTGCTGATATTAGCAATCGTCTTAGGTTTGTTTTTGGCTTTTAACCGTCTACCGAAAATTGGAATAGTTGGCGAAGATCTGGATGCCGTCAACTCCCCTACCAGCCAGTGCTTCCAGGGATTTTGTATTGAACGCGATCCTGGAGTGAGTTTTGTAAGTCGTTGGCTGAATTTCTCTGTCTCATACCTACGCCTTGTAACCGTTGGCATGACTTTCGCATTCGTCACAGCCGGTTTAGCTGAAGCTTTTCTTTTTTCAAAATCTGTAGGAAAAGGTCTGCCGACAGCTGGGGTGTTTCGACGAACCGTTCAGGGAGCGGCAGCGGGAGGAGTAATGAACCTCTGTTCTGCATGCATCGTCCCTGTGTCATCCGCCTTTCACAAACGAGCGAGCGTTGAGGGTGCAGTGGCAATGGTCCAAGGATCGACCACATTAAATATTCCGGCGCTTGCGATGGTGTTTTTTGTATTCAGCCCGGTACTTGGGATAAGTCGACTTGCCTTGGCTGTAGTCGGGGCACTGATCATCGGACCGATTGTTGTTTTAAGTATCAGAAAAGATCGAGTTAAAGCTGTAGAAATACCCGATTCATTTGTAAACAGCCCAGATCATGCAGGGTGGAAAGAAACACTGGCACCCGCTTTCAGGCACTGGGGAAAGGCAAGCATTGGCTATGCCATCAGGCTTTCACCCATCATGATCGTGGCCGGCTTTGCGAGTGGTCTAGTCATTCAATGGCTAAACCCTGAAGTCGTTGCTACCTATCTTGGAAACGATGTCCGTGGCATATTGATCGCCGCAACATTTGGAATACTAATAAACGTCCCTTTACTTTTCGAGATTCCTTTAGTGGCCCTGCTACTGCTGCTTGGTATGGGAACAGCACCAGGCGCAACATTACTTTTCAGCGCTGCCGCAGGGGGGCCTGTAACTTTCTGGGGTCTCGCAAAGTTAATGCCCAAAAAAGGACTCGTTACATTTGCTACCGCAACGTGGGCAGTTGGAGCTTTAGGCGGTTTACTGGTTCTTTTCGGAGGGAACTATTTCTGGGAAGATGCAGGACTCAATGACAGAATTAAAAAAACTACAGAACAAAGATCAATCCAACAATTATTCCAAGAATCTGGCTACATCCCTTCTGAAGACATAATTAACCCTGAAGTTTTCGACGGAGTTTCTGCCAAGGACGAATTCACCCCCTTCCAAAATATCGCTCCTCAGATTGGAGATGACGCCCTGATCGAAAACCGCTACCCAGGGGTAGCGATTTTTGATTTCGACAGAGATGGAGACTTAGATTTCTACGTAACATCTGCCGAATCGAATGCCGTGTTCCAGATCACTCGTGGCGGAGCCAATAAGTTATTCAGAAATGATGGAAATATATACACGGATGTTGCCGCATCAGCCGGCGTGGCTGCAGATGCCCACAACTCTACCGCCGTCGCTGCCTGCGATTTCGATAATGACGGCTACCAGGATCTCTATATAGGTGCTCAGGGTCGTATCGGAGACAACTTGGATTACCGGTCTCTGACCCAGCATCCTAATCTTGCCGTTGTAATGCAAGATCGATTATTTCACAACAACGGTGATGGCACCTTTACAGATATCACGGCAAGCGCCTTCGCTGAGCACGTGAACATCCGGTCAGCTGCCAGCATAGCTTGTGGGGACTTAGACAACGACGGCTGGCTTGATGTATATGTCGGCAATCGGGCAGATCAGGATTTCGTCCGATTCGATACTTCACGTCATCACGGACATTACAACACGCTGTTCCACAATAACGGCGATCTCACGTTTTCTGATCGTACAGTCGAAGCAGGATTGATCTCACCACAAATTCGAATGCTTGACCGAGACGGCAATCCAATTACATTCCCAAGGCCAGGTGGAGCATCTCTCGAAGGATTTGACACCAATATGGTCGATGGAGAAGGGAATGTTGTAGGAGATCCTGCAGGGCAGACTTGGGCAACTGCAATGTTCGATCATGATTCAGACGGAGACCTCGACCTTTGGGTTGGAGACGACGGAGATAGGCTCAAGGTATATCGCAACGACTCTACGGACGACGGGATGCTGTTCACCCCTATAGCAGAGCAATTAGGCATCGATCAAATTGGACAGTGGATGGGTTTCGCTATCGGTGACTACGATGGCGATGCTGATTTAGACGTGTTTGTGACCAACATGGGATTCCAACCACTTGGTCGACCCCGACCGACAACACCTTCGGCCGATTGTGCCTACTATCACTCTACGGACTACGGAACGTGTTTCCATGCACTGATCGAGAATCGCGTGAACGAACGTTCTGACCCCGATCGAGATGGCGCATTCCAATTTGTCACGGGACAAACAGAAGTCATTCCCAGTTCGCTTCTTCCCCCTGCCTCTTTAGGAGAGAAATTTCAAGCGACCAATAACTCAACCATAGCTGGCATTGAAGCGTATGAATTTGGTTTTGGCACGGCCTTTTTTGACATGGACAATGACGCAGATCAAGATCTTTATTGGTTAGGGTCATTGGGATCCAGAGGAGAAGGTCCGAATGGAAACATAGCAATCGGTTTTGGAAGGATGCTGCAAAACACTGGAGATAAATCTTTCAAAGACGTCACCGTCGAATCTAGAACTATAGACGCATTAGCAGTGGACTACTCACTGCTCGACTCAAACAACCACAATTTCAACGCTTCCAAACAACGACTTGGAGCGGAATACCACGAAAACGGTAAAGGCGTCGCTGTGGGCGATTTGAACGCTGATGGCTTTATCGATGTGATCGGAACCAACAGCAATGGAGAAACTTTTAATCATCATGGTGAACTTGAAGTAGCAAGCGGACCCCTATTTGTGTGGATGAACGGAGGCGGTGATAACAATTGGGTTTCGTTCAAACTTCAAGGACGTATGGCTGTGGATGGAACCGGCTCTAACGCCGATGCAATAGGAGCTAAGGTTACCGTCTTTCACAATTCTGAAGGTGAACAGCTAATTACCCAGACACGGGAAGTGATGGGATCCTCGAGTTTTCTCTCAATGAGCTCACTAGATTCTCACTTCGGAGTTGGTGTCGCAACTTCCGTAGATGTATCCATCGATTGGCCTAGTGGTAAAAACACAAAGATAGAAAACATCAGCGTTAATAGCTTGCATGAAATTACCGAGGCTGCGGATTAATCAATCCAGCAAGTCAACACGCTGAGGTTTCGTAAAAATCGCTAATGCCAGTCCCATAAGTGAAAATATCATCACCAGGATATAAGCAAGTTTCCATCCGTCTAGGAACGATGCGCTCGCTGCATCGTTGCCTGTGATTTCACTCAAAGGGATATCAAACCCATCAGCTGCCATAACTCCTACAACAACAGCGGATGCAATAGCCTGCCCAGTCACGTTCCCGACATTACGCGTAAGATTCGTTAGTGCGCCGACCACTCCAAAAGCTTCTCTGGGGACGCTACCCAGAATCGTACTGTTATTAGGCACTCCCCAGAGTCCCATAGCCAGTCCGTTTATCAAAAGCACGACCATGACAATCCACAGCGATGTATCTGCGGTAAAAAACGTGAAAGCTACGGCGGTAATTACGACCATCAAGAAGCCAGTAATGGTAAACGGTCTCTCTCCAATGCGGTCACCTAAACGACCCGATGAACTGGCTGCCACAGCCATCCCAAGTGAAGTTAGAAAGAGAATTCCACCAACGGCTGCTTCCTGAATATCTCGCAAACTTATCAAGTAAATCGGCATTAGGAATCTAACCGCGGTCGTTCCCAAAAATCCTAGGAACCTTGTAGCGACCGCCATGGACATGACAAGATTTTTAAACATTCTCAATTGCAACATTGGAGAATCGGAATTGAGTTCCCACCATACAAAAAATGTGAACAAGCCTATGGCCGAAACACAACCACCAAGAATAAAGGGAGAGAATATTGCCATGCCCAAAGGGTTGTTAATCAAGATCACTAAAACCGTGATAGTCAATGCAGAAACAACAGCACCTATCCAGTCAAAAGATTCATAAGAATCTGTGCGTTGTTCACTAACGACTTGTTCATCGAGAATGAAATAACCGGCAATAAATGCAATAACAATTGGTACCGTGAGCAACAAGAAAAGTGCTTCCCAAGGCAAAAATTGCAGCACCAGGCCTGCAATGACCGGACCCATCGCTCCCCCAATTGCTACAGAGGTTGTTTGAGCACCAATACCTTTACCACGCTCATGTGGAGGGAATATTGAAAGAACCATAGCGGTCCCAACCGATTGTCCCATGGAATTGCCGATTGCAGCGACAATTCGTGCAACTATCAGCAGGCCAAATGTCGGGGCAAGTGCAGTGAACACCGATCCTCCACCAAATAAAACCAGGCCCATGAGATGAACTTTCTTTCGGCCGATGATGTCGGCCATTCGACCCATTGGCAGCATAAAAGCCGAGATTGTCAGCCCTTGAGCAATAACCACCCATGACGCTGAACGAAGGGTGACACCGAAAGTTTCTGCGATCTGAATTAGCGCAATAAACACCATACCCATACTCGCCACCATGGTGAAAAATGAAATACCGATTGCTGTGAACGCTATCCATTTATTGGGCGAAGGGGCATCCTGGTCAGAATTTGAGGCTGTGGGCATCTGATTGAGATCGTTCAAAGAGCAAAGCTCTGATCTGATACACCGTTAGATCTCAACACGGCAGAAATATTACCCTCACTACTTAAAACAAACGTTGGTGGAATCTAAAAAAGTACGCTTACTTACGTCGATCGCTGCTCAATCCAATCAAGATCAAACTCAAACCCAAAACCCGGAGCATTCGACGGAGTTAGGTAACCGTCTTTAATTATCGGTGTACCAGGAAGAACCACTAACTCCTCTAACGGTACACCAGGTGGAGCAACTCCTTCGGAACGTTCGGCCCACATCACTGCGGGCATGGCATACGCGAGGTGTTGTCCGTACGGATAGTTTGTCGAAGCATGTGGAATAACTGTCAAACCATGAGCCTCCGCTAGATGACAAATCTTAATCCCAGCCGTAAGTCCACCAACCCACTGCAAGTCTGGTTGAAATATATCCACAAGACCATGACTCGCGGCCAGCGCAAACGGATGAATAGAATACCAATGCTCCCCAGTTGCTAACGTCTGATAAGGAATCCTCTGACGCAGATTAAAATAACTGTCAATGTCTTCAGGAAGCATGTAGTCCTCAAGCCACTTTATACGATACGGACGCAGTATCTCAGCAAGCCTGACCATGTAATCGGTATTCATTGACATCCAACAATCAACAGCTATTTCAACATCGTTGCCCACTTGCTCACGTGTTTTTGCCACCAACTCCTCAGTCCGATTAAGCCCAGCTAGACCAGCATCCGGACCTTCTCTCAGAAAAAGTTTTACGGCTTTAAATCCAAGTTCCAAGAACCAGGCGATTGAGTTGTGGGTGCCGTACGACAGGTCTGTGTTACTTGCATAACAGAAAATTTTCTCTTTCTGCGGCCCACCGATCAATTCGTAAACAGGTTTACCTAACAATTTACCTTTCAAATCCCACAGGGCATTATCCACCGCGCTGATTGCAAAACTGGAGACCCCAGCCGTGCCATAAGGAGCCGTCGCTTTTTGCATCAGATCCCAGATACGCTCCGTCGCCATGCAGTTTTCCCCCTCAACCATCGGGCCAATATGCTCGTTGATCAAGGAAACCGTGACACCACTATGGAGGGTCAATCCAAATCCCCAAGTTCCATCATCTGCCGTTACTACACAAGCGGTCCGATTCCAGTCATTACCCCAATCTGACCGCTTCAGCTCAGGGTACCTCTGCATAGGACTCACAAAACCGTCCGTCTCAACCTTGGGAACACGGGGCGCAGTCTTGACTTGAGGAGTCGTGTCAATTTCAACTGCTTTCACTGATCTGATCTTCATAATGTTTCGTCTCGTGTATATTTATTTCGCATCAATTCGTCGTCGGCTACGCAGAAATTTAAATTCCATTATTCACCGCGAAACTGCTTATCGGAATTTGCGCGCATAAAGTCCATGTTCATTTCAATCCCAAGACCTGGAGCATCGGACATATGCAACTTACCATCTCGAACGTCTAAGGGAGTTTGAATAAAGTTGTCATATGCAACTAGTCTGTGGCGAGCTGTTTCGAGTTTGTAAAAATTAGGGACAGTCATCATAACCTGCGCCCCAGCGAGCACATTAATCGGACCGCTGGCATCGTGAGGCGAGATCGGAACATAATAAGCCTCAGCCATCGTCGAAATTTTCTTCAACTCTGATATTCCGCCGGTCCAGGTCACGTCTGGCATTAGGAAGTCGGTTAGATCCTGCTCGAGAACGGCCACAAATTCCCAGCGGGTATGAAGCCGCTCACCTACAGAAATCGGAAGATCGATTTGGTCGCGTACATTTTTCAGTGCATGGGTGCTTTCAACAGGGACGGGTTCTTCCCACCAGTGAATGTTCGAAGAGGAGACACTACGTGACAAACGAACAGCGGTAGGCACATCGAAGCGACCATGGGCATCAATAAGCAATTCCATTTCAGGACCTGCCCCTTCGCGGAACGCTGCTGTTATTTCATTCCCTTCTGCCTCACCCTGCGCCGTCATCTTTCCACTCAGATAACCGTTACTCTCCTCCGGCATACTCGGATACGGGTCAAATTTCATAGCTGTATGGCCCGAATCTGCAATCTCCTTCGCCTGCCTCTTTGCTTCGTCAGGCCCAATATTGGGATCGGGATGAGTGTAAAGTTCTATGTTTTCTCGTACCGGTCCACCCAGCAAATTGTAGATCGGCTGATTTAACATCTTGCCACGGATGTCCCACAGGGCTATATCGATTCCACTGATGGCATTCGTGGTAGCGCCACGAGAGCCCATATAAGTGAACCGTCTGAAAATTTTGTTCCAGATCATTTCAATGTGAAGAGGGTCATCACCTTTCAACATGGGTTCCAATTGTTGAAGAACTGAACAAACCGCTCGATTAGCAGCAGGGTAGGTTGTAGTTATTTCCCCCCAGCCCGTAATTCCCTCATCTGTCTGGACCTCTACAAATATGTACTCACCCTGTCGACCAAAATTGTAAGCAGCTGTAGCAAGAAGCAGCCAAGGAGTTATCTTTGTAATCTTCATAAAGGTTTCCAAGTAAAGAAATGTAGTTTGAGTATTTGTATTTGCGACACAAGTTTCACAAGGAATCACCCGTGCCACAAGGGCTTCAGCTGCACAAAAAATATCGCCAATTCGCTGATCGTTAAAACAGGATTATCAGCAATTAACACTTAAATTCCTAAATAATTACTGACAATCATGACGCACTCGTAAGTGAACGCTCGAATCAAGATGACCCCAGTTATGCCAATAAATAAACAGACAAAATTTGAGAATATCGTAGTTATCGGCGCGGGTTCCGCCGGCCTAGCCACAAGCTACTGGCTAACGAGAATGAAACTGAACCACATAGTCTTAGAGCGCGGCGAGATCGGTAATACATGGATCAACGAGAGATGGGACGGATTTCACCTTGTGAATCCAAATTGGGCGGTGCGTCTACCAGGTTTTCACTACACCGGATCTGAACCAGAAGGTTACTTGTCTAAAAATTCAACGGTCGCATATCTACATGAGTACGCGAAGTATTTCGATTCGCCGGTGCGTACCGATGTTGCAGTCGAATCACTACTGAAAAAAGATAACTCTTACCTTTTAAATACTTCTAAAGGACAAAACATCGATGCTCGATGCGTAATTAGTGCAACCGGAGCATTCGGTATACCAAAGATCCCCAATTACGCATCAATGATTAGCACGTCCATAAAACAAATACACTCGACAGAGTACAAAAACCCTCATAGCTTGCCAGATGGAGCAGTACTGGTCGTGGGCTCCGGCCAATCAGGTGCTCAAATAAGTGAAGAGCTTCTGGAAGCTGGACGAAAAGTTGTTTTATCAGTTGGGAGGGCTGGCAGACGACCGCGACGTTATCGTGGCCGTGATTCATCTTGGTGGAACTACGCCATGGGCAGTTTTGATAAGACAATCGACGACGTTGAGTCAATATATGAATCAAGATTCAGTTCCTCAGCCCACACGAGTGGAACTAAAGGAGGGCACGATATCTATCTGCGCCAGATGGCCAAAAACGGCATGAAATTAGTAGGCTCTGTAAGTGGAGGGAGCGGACACAATCTAACGCTAGAACCTGGATTATTAAAAACCCTAGATCAAGTAGACAATCATCCTATTAACTGGAAAAAAAACGTTGATGAATACATTGAACAATTTGGTGTCAGAGTTCCGTTGGACTACACGATCGAACCCCAGGGAATCGAAAGGTGGCCTGAATCCGAAGGTCCAACTTCGTTTAATCTGATTGACTTTGGAATAAAAACGATCATTTGGGCGACGGGTTTCAAGTACGATTTTGATTGGATCAAATTACCCGTCACAGATGAATATAATTTTCCAATTCAGCAACGCGGTATAACGGAATTTCCAGGTCTTTATTTCATGGGCCTGCAATGGATGTACGGATCAAAGTCGGCTCAATTCATAGGCGTCGGTGAAGATGCTGAGCACGTATGTAGACACATTGCTGATTTCTTCAAGTAACGGTCAAACCCAATTGACCATTACAAAGGATCGGATCGTCCGAATAAAAGTCTCTTTTATTTTGTTCAAACAGCGGTGTTAGACCTAGGTAAGAAAAGCGTTAGTTCATTACATCAGGTAAAGTGCGGCACAAATTACATTCAGATATAAATCAAGGTTTATTTCAAAAATGACACAAATGTCTGGTGCCGCCTTTCTTGCTGAAACCATGCACGGCCATGGTGTTACGCACTTCTTCTTTATGCCGGTCATCGTCGATGATGCGATGCCGCATATGGAAAAACTTGGAATAACCCGAGTCATGGCCCACAGTGAAAAGCCCGCGGCTTACATGGCAGACGGTTATGCACGGGTTAAAGGATCCGTTGGTTTCTGCGGTGCACAGTCGGTTGGAGCTACGAATCTTGCTGCAGGTTTACAAGACGCATACCTCGCAAACTCCCCAGTTATTGCTCTGACGGGCCGCCTAGCCCAGGAACAACAGGATCGAAACGCCTACCAGGAAGTCGACCACAGCAGCCCATTTTCAGCCAATACAAAATACAGTGCCAGAGTAGACAAAACCGATCAATTACCGATGTACTTGCGGCAAGCCATTCGTGAGGCGACCACAGGAACACCAGGTCCAGCTCACCTCGATCTGGCAGGTATTGCAGGTGGAGAAATCAGCAAGAACAGCGCTAATATGGAAGTGGTGATTGAAAATCAATTCTCAAGTCTGCCGCCCTTTAGACCGGAACCGGATGCGGACTCCGTCAATGCAGCACTTAGCGCTCTCGGAAGCTCTAACAAACCGATAATTATCGCGGGTGGAGGCGTAAAAACATCGGGCGCTAGTGAACAGCTAATCGAACTAGCTGAACGGTTGAATATCCCTGTAGCAACAGCATTGAATGCTAAAGATACGTTCCCAGCAAATCACCCGCTAGCTGTTGGTGTCCCCGGATCCTACTCGCGAGCCTGCGCCAATCAGGCAGTTGCTGAAGCCGATTTGGTTTTCTTCATTGGCAGTCATACCGGCGGGCAAGTCACAAATGACTGGAAGCTCCCACGGGCAAATACAAGAATCATTCAAATGGATATCAATGCTGCTGAGCTGGGACGATCATTCCCAATTGAAGTAGGTCTTCAATCGGACATTCAGGCAGGACTTCAAAAAATGCTCCGTTCGACGGGCGAAGTTGGAAAGGCCAGTGATGAACAGGATCGGGCGGCTTGGGTAGCCCATGTTCAAAACTTGGTGGATGATTGGAAAGCCAGCGTAGATCATCTGTGGAACTCTGATGACATACCTATGCGAACCGAACGATTATCTAAAGAACTGGCTGATCACCTTCCCAGTGACGCAATCCTAGTGGCTGACACCGGTCACTCAGGTATCTGGACAGGCACAATGATAGATTTCTCCAGTCCCGATCAATCGTTCATCAGGTGTGCAGGTTCCCTAGGTTGGGCATTCCCTGCTGCATTTGGAGCTAAAGCAGCAGCCCCTAACCGGCCTGTGATCACATTCGCTGGCGATGGAGCTATGTGGTATCACTTCATGGAAATGGACACCGGCGTCCGTTATGGCTTGAACACGGTAACTGTTGTGAACAACAATGCCTCACTGAACCAGGAGCGTGCATTAAACGAACGCAATTACGGTGGTCCCCTTCCAGGCTCAGATGAACTATGGAAGCTGACCAATGTTGATTTTGCTGCTATGGCAGAACAAATGGGCGGCTTAGGAATCACAGTAACCAACCCTACGCATTTTGAAGGGGCACTGGATCAAGCATTAAATGCTGGCAAACCTGCGGTAATTGATGTGAAAACCAATATAGACAGTATCGCTCCAAAAGCCTGGGACTAGCGAACTTATCTTTCACAAGAATTAGAAACAGGTCTGAAAGAGCATTAGGCATTGCTCTAGTTACAACCTGTCATCAACCAACACTCACATCCAACATCATGGAGACATAAATGCTCGCAGCTGGAACAGGACGGACCGACATCACACCACCGATCGGAATAGCTCACGCAGGTTGGGGGGCACAATCTCATGAAGGAGCCGAGGGTATCGATATGCCCCTGACGATCACTGCACTTGTGATCGAGTCGAGTGGCAATACAACGGCATCAGAGCGCATCGCAATTCTGGATATCGATACTTGCATGCTAGTAGATGCCTACGACATCGTTATCAGGCGTGCAGTAAATGAAGCAACTGGAATTCCCCACTCCAACCAGCGCATAGCCTACACACACACTCATTCAGGTCCGATAGAGGGCCTGTCCTGGATAGCTCAGGGTTCAGAAATGATTAAGCCATGGTTCGATTCAATGGGCCCAGCCTCGGCCAAAGCAGTCGAAGAAGCAATATCTAAACTCACTGATGTCCGTGTTGATTCCGGGGCCGGACATTGTGAAATCAACATCAATCGTCGCCCTGTCAGTCATGACGGTGAGGTTTTTACAGGTCGCAACCCCAGTGGTTTTGTTGATCATGAAGTGCTGGTCACTGCAATCGATGATCTCGACGGCAAACCTGTCGCAACTTTAGTTAACTACGCCTGCCACCCAACCATCATGGGACCTGAAAACCGCCTTATCACTCCCGACTACCCGGGGGTATTACGAGAAACGGTCGAAAATATCATCGGCGGCAAATGCCTATTTTTACAGGGTGCTGCCGGTAACCAAGGTCCGGTAGATGGATATACCGGTGATACCGCAGTTTACCGACGGCTTGGAAAACAACTCGGAATAGAGGCTTCCAGAGTTCGTCTTAACATCGATCCCATACCGAGAGAAGAGAAACTTGAAACAATTTTGGCATCTGGCGCTGATCTGGGCATTTACTCTTTTAATCAGGTTGGAGAATCTGACGACTCTTTCGGATTACTCGATTCTGTAGCCTCACTCGCCATCAAGGAAATGCCTCCAGAATCAGAGGTGCAAGCCAATTTCGACCGGATAACGGCCAACCTTGATAACGTGCGGAAAAATGGGGGTACGATTGACGAAATAAAACAGGCCGCATTCCCAGCAAAACGCGAAACACTTCTACTGCGGCATACCCAAACATTTGGAAAAGGGGGAGGAACGCACGATATACCGATCCAAGTGATTCGCATAGGAAACACCGCTTTGGTTGCAATTCCAGTCGAGCCTTTTGCGGAAATTGGTACAGCTGTCAAAGAGCGATCCCCTGCTGACTGGACATTATTTTCTGGGTATTCAAACGGATACTACGGATATTTACCGATGGCATACGCCTACCCGGAAGGGGGCTATGAAGTTGGTCCGACTGCGCCTTTCGAACCCGGAGCAGCTGAACAGATGATTGAAGATTGCCTAGACGCAATTAATAAACTATGGAATCACGGCTAACACCCTTAGGAGGCCTAATCAAATCATGACCGACACTTCTGATGGGCCAAAAATCGGGATATCGATAAGTAATTTCGACGATTCAACGCTCAGGCGTGTACGCCAGTTGGGAATAACCACCGTTCACTCTAGTGGCGGCATTCCGAGTCCGAATACAAACTTTGGCCTTGAAAAGCACCTCCCATGGACCGAAAAAACGCTTGGATCCGACCTGAAGGCCCTTGATGCACATGGCATGAGGATGGGGGCAAAAATGATCACCGGATTCCCAAATGCCATCTATGGTCGTCCAGATAGAGACAAAGAAATCGAGGCAGTAATACAATCGGTCAAAGTCGCAGCATTATTAGAAATGCCGGTGATCGAATATAACTGGTATGCCCACCGAGCTACCGAAGGATACTATCTCGTAGAAGGTCGTGGCGGATCTAGGTATCGGGCATTTGATTATCAAATGGTCGAGGGCTTACCGCCACTGCCTGATGAAGGCGCCCACGCAGCTAATGAAATGTGGGACAACATCACATACTTCCTTGAAGCGGTAATACCAATCGCATCGGAAAAAGGTGTTCGGTTTGCATTACATCCTAATGATCCACCAGCACCAATCAGTAGAGGATCCGAACAAATCATGGGCAGCGTTGCTGGATGGAAGAATCTGGTAAGCATCGTAGACAGCACATCAAATGGAATAACTTTCGATTGCGGGGTCACCCGTGAGCTAGGTGAAGATCCTGTAGATACAGCACGATATTTCGGTGAAATGGATCGAATAAACCACGTGCACTGGCGAAACGTGATTACTGAAATCCCCGGGCAAAAATATACCGAGGTGTTTTTAGACGAAGGTCAAGTTGATATGCAAGCCGTAATGGAAGAATTGGTCAGGCAAGGCTACCCACGAATGGTCTACCCTGAACATCCGCCGATCATTGATCACGACGAGGAGTTCAAGCCCAAACAATCCAGTGAAGGATATGCCGGTTTGGCTTACACAGTCGGTTACGCCAGGGCTTCTTTGAAAGCAGCACTGCGGGCATAATCTTCTTCTTTACGTTCGAGGAACCAAAAAGATAGTATCCGTTTACACAACTAGCAACTAAGTAAGAGAGTCGACGATGTATAACCTCAATCACATCCATTTAAAATCTAACGATCCAGAGAAAACAGCAAAATGGTGGGTTGAAACGTTTGGATTCGAGATTGTGGACGACTCGACACGTGAAACAGGAGACCGATTCATCAAATGCAGGTCAGGTAATGGCGTTCCAGTCAATATTTCTGGACCGTTAAACGGTCAAGTCCTAGCAGCAAGCGACTCAGGTCCAAACTTAGGGCTAGAGCACTTTGGATTCGATGTAGAAAACATCGATGATGAACTTGAACGCCTTGCGAAACTAGGAGCTCCCCTGGTCGATGGTCCGAATAAATTACCCGACGGCACTCGGTTTTGCTGGGTTAGTGCTCCAGACAATGTACGAGTCGAACTAATCCAGTGGCCCACCTAAGACATCAATTGGTCCAAATCCTTTGCAGTATCAATGGATAAAACATGAATCGTGCCACAATATCCGGTTTACAAGAAAATTCGTTAAGCGACAACGAAATTCGGTCCACACAGGGTAGTTTTTAGTCAGATAGCCCAATGCTTTGTGATATACAACGGCACATCTAGATAAATACCCGAATATTGTGACCCAGTTTCCAGCAAGCTGAACAAAACGTAAATACATAAAAGGACATTGCATTGAAAGCGGTTGTATATAAAAAACCATTTGAAGTTGCAGTCGAAACAGTACCCGACCCTCAAATCGGCCATCCCAACGATGCAATTGTAAAAATCACATCTTCATGCATATGCGGATCGGATCTGCATATGTACGAGGGTCGAACCGCCGCAGAGCCCGGAATTGTATTTGGGCATGAGAATATGGGTGTGATTGTAGAGATAGGATCTGCTGTCAAAGACCGCAAAGTTGGTGATCGTGTTGTAATGCCATTCAATGTCGCATGCGGCTTCTGCAAAAACTGCCTTGGCGGTTACACCGGATTTTGCACAACGGTCAACCCAGGATTCGCAGGTGGAGCATATGGATACGTTTCCATGGGACCGTGGGTCGGCGGTCAAGCAGAACTGATGCAGGTCCCATTTGCTGATTTCAATTGTCTCCCATTACCTGAAGGCACTGATTACGAAGCAGATTTCGCACTGCTGGCCGATATCTTCCCTACTGGTTACCACGGTACGGAATTGGCAGGAGTTACTCCCGGAGAACGGGTCGCAGTTTTCGGAGCAGGGCCGGTCGGGTTGATGGCAGCTTACAGCGCCGTTTTACGTGGCGCCTCTATAGTTTTTTCAGTCGACCATGTCCAAGAGCGGCTGGATAAAGCGGCTGAAATAGGAGCAATTCCTATCAACTACGATGACTCAGATCCGGTAGATCAAATCAAATCTCACCTGGACGGCGATGGCGTAGATAAAGGAATTGACGCGGTCGGTTACCAGGCCACATCGGCGGGATCATCTGCCGCCGGTGGTGAACAGGACGAAGTTCCCAACATCGTCCTAAATCAGCTAATCGACGTAGTTAACCCTACCGGAGCTTTGGGAATACCTGGGCTTTACGTTCCATCAGATCCGGGCGGTGTCGATGAACGTGCAAAACACGGTGCGCTGGCAATCAATTTCGGAAAACTTTTTGAAAAAGGTCTTCGATTAGGAACCGGGCAATGTAACGTCAAACAATACAACGCACACCTGAGAGACCTGATCATCGCTGATCGCGCAAAGCCCAGCTTCGTCGTTTCACATGAGATCGCTTTAGATGAAGCTCCAGGTGCATACCAAAAATTTGATCGGCGCGAAGACGGCTACACAAAAGTCATCCTGCACCCATAAAGCACTGAATGATTAGGATATGTCGTTGATTTACCCTGACCTGCCTTGAAGTGGTCGCGGTCTAAAGCGATTTCGCAAGCTTTGTGTAGCGACCCCCTATCAGCCACTCGCCGGAATATATGTTCCCTGCATTATCAGTTGCTATGCCATGAGGGCTGTTGAATTTGCCAGGTTGCAAAACACGGCTTCGGACAGGATTACCATTGTCATCAAGGTTATTTGGCCAACCAGGTATGTCGCCCGGGCTATTGCGTTCAACCCTGGATATTGACTCATTTTCACCTATGTACGTAACAAAGTTGTCGTCGAGATCAAACACAGCAAGCCGTGCTCGTAACTCTGCAACAATCGTGTATTGTCCATCGACAGCGAACGCACTAGGGCTTGTCAGTACTTCTTCGCCAAATACGCGCTTGTACTCACCCTCTAAGTCATAAACTTGAACCCGCCTATTTGCACGATCGGCTACGTAAAGTTCAGGATCCGCCTTACGGTAATCAACCCACACTCCGTGGGGGCAATCAAAACGACCAGCGGCGCCCTCTTCACCGTTGATCGACCCAATAAGATTTCCAGCGGAATCAAATCTATGCACAAAGCTTTCACCGTAACCGTCAGCTACCCAAACGTCCCCATTGCCTCCAGATCCAGTGTCGAAAACAGTCATCGAAGTAGGCGCAAAATTTCCATGCTCATATACGGGATGGTCTGGCGTGGAAATAATTCGCTGCACCTGCCCATCAAGAGAAACACACAGCACTTGACCTCCTCTTTCACCAGGTACCGGATCATATCCGCTGGATTTGAGATTCTTTCTTCCTGGGTCAGCAATCCACAAACACTGTTCGCCATTGTCCGTTGATAAAGCTAATTGATGTCCTTCGCGAATTGGAACAGTAAAGGAACGATGCAAAGCTCCTGACTGACTGAATACCAAGATACTGGGATTCGCGGGATGTACCGCTATGATTTCCCCGGCTTGTGTCACAGCCATACCATGATGAGCCCATCCGGATTCTGCAACATCCGAATCAGGAATTGTTGCCCAATCAGATAACCAGTCGTATTCAAAAGGTGGTGTTCCAATTTTCAAGGTTTTCTCCTCCGACCCAAATACCGCGTATCAAAGTGTTGAACTCAGCGTAGATCGTTCCAGAACGATTTTGCTTGATGCTTGAATCATATTCCACGTGTGAAGTTTTCAGTTGTGAAAAGATTCTACCCCCGCACTTATTCTCACTGCTTGACTTTCAAATTTCGCAATTATGTTGCAATCGATTGAAATATTTACCAACATCTCACAGAAATTCGTTATATTAGCCTGATAAACGCGAGATCGTGACGAACTAGGCATCCTACACGGAGTAAGTAACGTGGTAACCGCCAATAAAACGTTTACAGAGGAATTTCTTGAAAACGGATTCGCAGTAGCTCAAGGGGTTCTTGACCCTGAAACCGTTCTTGACCCGATCATCACCGAATACCATGGTGTCTTGGACAATCTGGCATCCGACTTGTATGAAGCGGGCAAAATCAGTTCCAAGTTCGAATCTCTACCCTTCGACCAAAGACTGATCAAAATTTACCAAGAGACTGGACAAGCGCACAGTCAGTACTTCGACTTTTCACTCCCGTTTCAGGATGTCAGGGAAGACACACCTTTTTGGACCGGTCCAGCTGTTTTCAATGCATTCACTAACGACAAGCTGCTAGATCACGTTCAGCAACTGATCGGATCTGAGATCTACTCCAACCCAGTGCAACATGTTCGAATCAAGCCACCAGAAAAGTACCTTCCAACAAACGATCTAGGTCAGCCGGTCATCGGTGCAACCGTCTGGCACCAAGATCATGGTGTCGTAACCGAGGAAGCCGATAGCACCAACATGATCACCACGTGGTTTTCATTAACCGACACACCAGTTGAAGCCGGACCACTCCGAATAGTGCCTGGCAGCCATAGGGACGGCCTACTAACCCATTGCAACGACTACGAAGGAAACGGGCCTGAATTCCGTGGTGGAAGACAAATCCCACAGCGCTTATTTGATGACGATCAAGCGATTCCCGTGCCTACCCGACGAGGAGATGTCGTATTCCTCCACAAACAAGTCGTCCATGGATCACTCCCAAATGTTAGTGAAAACATTCGATGGAGTTTCGACCTTAGATACAACCCTATCGGGCAAAACACAGGTCGACAGGTATTCCCTGGTTTCGTGGCCCGCAGTCATGCAAATCCTGAAAGCGAACTCACCGATCCAGCCGAATGGCAACACACGTGGTTGGACTGCCGAAAACGTATGGCGAAAATCAACCAAGCGAATATGGATGAAGTTCCTTTCAGCCGTTGGGAAGATGGACATCCCGACTGCGAGGCCTAGCCGACCAGACCGTAGTAAAGAATCGCTGGAATCTTAAGATGAAAGTTGCTCTGCGAGCAGTTGTTTTCGGATGGTACGGTTCCCTGCCGTCTTGATCCGATGCTGAAGTTCTTCAGATTCCCGCTTTCCAATACGCGCCCATTTCTCCACAATTAATTAAGTAATTTAGGAATTAAGGGAATTCCACATCACAACTAGCCGTTGTTTCTCGGAGCATTCCTCTCAAAGGCCAACCTTTTGATGTAAAAACCTATAAGACCTGCGATTAATAGGCTTAAAGATACAAGAGCCTCGCAAGAACCTCAGTTACTTCTATTGTTCTCTCATCGTTGGTAACATGCCCGTTACAAACCGAAGTTGATATTTGTGAAGGAACATGAAAAATGGTGACCGCATCACGTAAGCCCTCACTAGTAGTGATCCAGTTGTCTGGCGGAAATGACGCGATGAACACAGTAGTGCCATACACCAACGGTATCTACCACGATTCAAGAAAAACCATACACCTGACCGAAGAAAATGTGATCGACCTGAACGGCACATTGGGCCTCAACCCGAGCATGGGTCCAATGAAGAACCTATGGGATGCCGGCAAAATGGCAATTATCAATGGAATCGGATACCCAAAACCCAATAGATCGCATTTCCGATCTATGGATATATGGCACACGGCTGAATCGGACCACATTGCCGACAGCGGTTGGCTGGGTCGTACAATTCGAGAATTAGACCCTGGTGGGGAGAACGTTATAACAGGGATTAATTTTGGCCGAGGACTACCGAGAGCGCTCCACTGCAAAGGAGTCCCCGTAGCATCAGTTGGCAATCTTGAGACCTACGGCCTCATGCCTGATATAGCAGATCGTGCCACTCGGGATCTCGCGGTTGATGTATTTGCCCGAATGTATGGGCCTGACGATTCACGGGATTCAGTACTGCAGGCGATCAGCGAAACCGGTATGGGAGCATATCTTGGAGCTGACATCTTACGAGCTGCCCCTGAGGCATATTCATCGACAATCGAGTTCGAATCTGATGTCCCCATAGCACAAAACCTGAGGGATATATCGCAAGTGCTACTAGCGGATCTGGGGACACGTGTTTTTTACACACAACATGCCGGTTATGACACACATGCAGGGGAGCTTGAAAACCATGCCCAGCTATGGCACGAGCTATCAACCGCTGTCAACGACTTCATGGGCGATCTAGAAGAGCATGGGCGAGGGGACGACGCGGTAGTCATGATTTTCTCCGAGTTTGGACGCCGTATCCAAGATAACGGAAGTGGAACAGATCACGGCTCAGGCGGTGTGTCATTCGTGATCGGTAATGCGGTCAAAGGCGGTTTTTATGGTGAATACCCATCACTGGAATTAAGTGAGCAGGTCCAGGGCGACATGAAATTCAACAATGATTTCAGGGGGCTTTACGCCACATTACTGGATCAATGGATGGGTCTCGATTCATCGACAATCCTTAACGACAACTATGAACAGTTCGATTTATTCAGGCGGTAAATTATGAGCGATAAACACATCGACCTAATGGCTCACCTCATGCGCAGGGCAGGATTCGGCGCAACCAGGAAAAAACTTAACGAACTGGCAGCTCAGGGATACGAGAATTCCGTTGACGAACTTTTCAAGGCCGTCGAAAATCCTAACCGATTAAGCGACAATCTCATTCGCCGATATCACCCTGAATACTCAGGGATGATGGGCAACCAGTCACCTGGAGCGAACTGGATGTATCGTATGGTGTCCACTGATGCGCCGCTACGAGAAAAAGTCGGTCTCATGTGGCATGGAATCTTTGCCACTGGATATTCAAAAATACCAAATGGCAAAGTGCTGCACGATCAAATCAGAATGTTCGAAAGACACGGTATGGGCAGCTTCAAAAATCTGCTGATTGAACTGTCCAAAGATCCCGCAATGATTGTGTGGCTTGATAATTCTGAAAATCACAACGGCTCTGTCAACGAGAACTACGGACGTGAACTTCTTGAACTCTTCTCGATGGGCGTTGGAAATTACAGTGAAAAAGACGTCAAGGAAGCCGCCCGGGCATTTACGGGTTGGACGATCGGCAATACCGAGTACATGACACTGAAGTGTATGCGTGATTCCGTCTGGCCATATGGTCGGCTCTCATTCCATTTCGAATACAAGGAAGACGACCACGACAACGGAGACAAGGAATTTCTCGGTCACAAAGGAAATCTAAACGGAGAGGACATTGTAGACATCATCTGCAAGGAGCCAGCAACAGCGGCTTTTCTTTCTCGTCACATGTACAGCTTCTTCGTTGCAGATGAAGCCCCAGTTCCAGAATGGCCATATAAACCGCCAAGAGACCCCGATGCAATAAACGCGCTCTCTAAAGTTTATTTCGAATCCGGATATGACATTGCAGAAATGCTCAGGTTCTTGTTCAATTCAGAGTTTTTCAAAGCTGAAGAAGCACGATATCAGCGAGTAAAAAGCCCAGCTGAATTAATGGCAGGGGTCTTAAAACTCACCGAAGAATTTGAACGGCCCAAAAACGAAATGAATCCCACACATCTTCAGGCTACGTATATGGGCCAATGGCTTTTGAACCCACCTTCAGTTGAAGGCTGGCACTGGGGTACAGAATGGATCGATTCAGGGGCACTGGTAGAAAGGGTGAATTTCGCATCGGAGCGACTTGGAAACCTCAGTAGCCCCGGTGTTCAGACCATAATTGACCACATTCTTTCTAATAACGGTGACAGTGGTTTAGTCGCGGAAGACGTAGTCGAAGATGCACTAAGCGAACTATGTATTGACCAGGTTTCAGAGAGAACACGGTCAGCGTTGATCGCATTCACAAAAACACAACTGGATCAGGACGGCAGTTCATCATCAAATGGCGACTCAGAACGTGAAAAAGTTGCAAGCGTCTTAAAAGTGATAGGCGCGACTCCTGAATTCCAAAGGGCCTAGACAGGTATATAAAATCGATGACCACTGTAATCACACCCTCAAAAACACGATTGAAATACAACCGCACAATTGGCGTTGCTGCAATGCAAGGCCGCGGCTTCTATTATCCCTGGTCGGGGGCCGTCGCAGAGAACGGCAAGATTTTCGTGCTTGGTCGAGGTTCAGACAGCGACCCTCGAGGTGTGCGAGTCACAGTAATGAACCTGGAGGAAGAATACTTCGGTACTTTTGGTTCCTTCGGGAAAGGAGAAGGACAGGCGATCTGGAACGCATCGATTGCGATCGATAGCAAACAGCGTGTCTTCACCAGTGACGATTATCTGAACAGGATATTGGTCCGCACGCAGGATGGTGAACTGCTGAACACGTGGGGTGAATCTGGCACTGAAGAAGGACAGTTAAACGGTCCGAACGGAATCACTTTTAATTCAGAAGATGAACTTATCGTTAGTGATCACCTGAATGGTCGAATCCAGAAATTTACCGCTGACGGTGAGCATCTGGTGACCTTCGGAGAGCCTGGATCAGGTGATGGGCAGTTGAACTTGCCATGGGAAGTTTGTACCGATCTCGAAGACAACATTTACGTCGCTGACTGGGGTAACGACCGCATCGTGAAATTTTCTTCGGATGGACATTTCAAGGCAAACTTCGGTTCCTCAGGTCGTGGTAACGGAGAGCTAAACGCTCCGTCCAGCGTTTGTGTGGACTCAGATGGCTACATCTACATCGCTGACTGGGGTAACCAGAGAATCCAGATTTTCGATTCAAACGGCAATTTCGTGCAGTCAAACCGAGGACAAGGAACAATTTCTAAGTGGGCTCAAGATTTTTTGGATGCAAATGTCGAGGAAAGCCAAGTACGAGCTAACGCAAACTTGGAACCCGATATTGAATTCAACACTGATGACCTGCACGAGGAATCAGCCCATATAGAAAAGTATTTTTGGGGTCCTACTTCAATGGCGATGGACAAGGACAATCACTTGTTCGTGATCGATAGCAATCGACACCGCCTACAGGTTTTTGACATTCAAGGGTGACGCTAAACAGGTTAGCGCCCTGTTCCACGTCTCCCCTAAGGGGGCATCTTCAACCGGGAATACCGGTTAAATCTTCCCTCAATAAATGACTATCGCTTTAGTCAACCCAAGAAATCAGCAAATACGGGGCTGATCCATGCCATCTCCATATCTTGTTGCACGACCTTGACCCAATAAGGGTTAACGCCGGGCTGCACATTTTCATCAATTACCGTGAATTCAGATCTGTCTGAAACTGCTTCAGGTGCCAGTTCTAGAGTCACATTTCTATTCGAGTGGCCGAGATTCACTCGCATTGGACCATTTTGAAGCTGCGCTAAAGTGCCATTGACCCTAACCGAGTCTCCAGTGGCATGTGCCATACGCCTAAGTGCCTGCTTTTCGCCGTGAGCTGCAAATGTTGGCCCTACGATAAGGGATGAATTCATCGCAAACGAGATTTCTGAGTCCGTAGATTTTGAGAGATCAAAAACCAAACCGCTAGGATAACCACAGGCCCATCCATTCAAAGCAAGTTTAGAGGAACTAACCCGCTGATAATTCGAACGAGGGCTATCAAACCTAATTGGGCTTACGTCACCGATTTCTCCGTCTGCAACATCCACACTACCGTCCCAACGAATTCCTGAGTAACTTGACCAGCGACTTGCTCCATCCCAAAGAACGCGAATTTTGTTTCCAGTCGGAGGTCCTGAAATCACTTCCGTGTGGATCAGATTCAGACCCCGGTAAACCTCGATCCGCTCGAGCGGCGCTGTACCCTCGACATTTACCTTAATTTCACACTGATTACCGCAGGAATATTTCTCACCTATAAAATGACCGTCCACCGTTACTGCAGCTCTTATACGGGCGCCGGTTGTTGCATATAACCTTTTCGCCTTCATAGCTTCTAAAATGCTCTTCAATGTGAGTTGTTCAGCATAAATCCCCGTCAATCCGCCTTTCGAATAACGACGTTCCTGAAAACCCGGCCTATCGTCCCCCGCGCGCCCCGTATGGCAGTCATTTCCGCCAACAAATCCCATTTCGTAACCTTTTCCAATAGATTCTCTGAGAATCCATTCGAATGA
>CAJWJL010000005.1:0-30822 GCA_913042135.1 uncultured Chloroflexota bacterium
TATTAACCTTCTAGTCTCCCCTATTGCCTTGAGTGCAGTCCTTATGGGCACGACATTATGGCTTATATTTGTTTGGGTTCCCACCGAAACAAACCAAGGTGCTGTTCAACGAATTCTTTACTTACACGTGCCAATTGCATGGGGCGCCATGATGGGGATTGTAGTCGTAAGCGCCGGCTCGTTTTTGTATCTATGGAAGAAAAACGAGATTTGGGATCGACTCGCGGTTGCCTCCGCCGAAGTAGGAGTAGTGTTTGGAGGGCTAGCTCTGCTAACCGGAATGATTTGGGCTCGACCAGTTTGGGCCGTGTGGTGGACAGGAGAGGCCAAATTAACGACAACCTTAATTTTATTTTTTATCTATGTTGCATATTTAATGTTCAGGGCGTACTTTCCTCCAGGAACTCAGCGGCAAAGGCTGGCGGCAATCATTGCGATCATAGGAGCCATTGATACTCCTATCATCTACTTTGCGGCAAATCTTTGGTCCCAAGCCCATCCACCACTTATTACAGGGCCAGCCGCTGATAGTGAATCATCACTCGGAACCAGCTTGGGTGTCGTTTTATTAGCTTCAACCATCTCATTCACATTACTTTTTATTTTGCTCGTGAAAATACGATACAAAATCCGCAAGTCGGAAGATGAAATTAAACAGTTAAAACAGAATCATGAACTGGATTCCGTAAAACTACACAACATTAGTCAGGCCAGAGGAACAAGTTGAAGGTATTCAATTATGGTGCGGCGTTACTAATCGTATGCGTAGGGCTCGTAAGTCATGACCTACCAAGCGTTGCGTTAGCGCAGTCGACTCCATTAGTAAACGGAGTTGTCGTAGGTATCGAAACAGACGACAAAGATCAGCTAATCACGTTTGTGGTTTCAGACTCAAATGGCACCCTAACAACTTTCAAGGTGTCTGATAACACAAAATATGGATTAGAAAATCAAGCCGGTGATCGTTGGGTAACCTACCACAAAGATGGTTCGATTGAAGCTGCAAGACGCCTCTTAGAACACCAGGAAAGATTTGCCCCTGTAACAGTCTCTTACTCGGAAGTAACCGAAGATTCTGGACAAATAACTGGAATTGCAACATCAGTCGTAGATAGGGAACAGGGCAAGTTAGAAACCAACCTCGGTTACATCTTTGCCGTTTTTGCCATTACATGGATCCTGTTTTTTGCCTATATTTTCTACATCGAACGGAAGCAAAAGGTGGTTCATTATGAAATCACCCAGATCAAAGCGTCACTCAAATAACACTCAATCGATCCATCTTGATCACATGACCAATAAAGCAAATAATTCACAAAATAACAATAATCCTGATGAATTTCATAAGCCTGACAATTCATTAGCGCAGCATGCTCGGACAACGACGCTGATGGGTCCACGCGCAAAAATGGTTTTTGCTTTCACTCTCGCATCGATAGCATTGGCATATTTCGCTTTCACTGCATTCCAGGGAGCTACTGTCAACTATCTGTCGGTCGACCAAGCATCCTCCGAATCACCTACTGCGTCAGATCGTCAAGTCGGCGTAACGGGAAAACTTGTAAAGGACTCGTACGTCCGAGATGCTGACGGACTTACTGCACGATTTTCAATCAAAGACGAAAATGGCTCCGAAAAACTTGCAGTCACCTACGCTGGAGAAATTGGACAAGTGTTTTTCAATGATCATTCAGAGATTATTGTCCAAGGAAGAAAACTCGTAGATGGATCTTTTAAGGCGGATAATTTAACAGTGCGCTGCCCGTCTAAATATCTCACTGAAGCTGAAAAGGCAGAGCTGGACGCGCAGAACAATGGTGACCCGTCCGCCCCCCCTTATCAGCCAGATTACTTTGATCAAGAAGCGTAACCAAAACTAACACGCCGTCCATCGAATCAACGCTCAGTGGTATTTGCGATCGTAAACACTGAATACCAACTCTTACTACAAATCAATCCGCAATTGACGAAATTGCGAACTTGACAGCATTACTACCACTGTAAAGACAACCAATCCGCAGGCCAATATTGTTAACGAATAACGCAAATTAAACATTGCTGCGAGAGAACCACTGACTAATCCACCTAACGGAAAAGCAGACCAAGCCAACTCATAAGCCCCAATAACCCTACCCCGTACAACAGCAGGAACATTAACCTGAATAACTGCAATACCTAGTGCAATATGCACTGCATTGAAGTACCCCAAGAGAAAAGCAATTGGCAAGGCTAAGGTCATCGTACTTGAAAACGCCCATACAACCACGAACGCGCCGAAAAGAACATCAGTAAACAACAAAGCCGGTCCAGCGCGCTTAACACCACCGGTCCAAGACGTTGTCAATGCTCCCGCCAAGGCCCCCAAACCTACCGCAGAAAACAAGTATCCAAGCCCTGTTTCACCAGTACCGTACACATCCTTCGCAAAAGCAGGGATAATAAATATCAACCCTCCTAATACTAGAGCGTTAACCGCCGTGAACATTAAGTTCAAACGCAATATCATGTTGCCACGTAAAACCCTGACAACATCTCTTAAATCTTCAACAATGCCTTTATGAACAACAGGCTGTAGCTCAGTATGAGGTCGGAATGTTTTGTACACCACGATCGCCAAACCAAAAAGTCCCACTATTAATCCGTATGAGGCAGATGGCCCTGATACAGCAAGAAGAAACCCAGCTATGATTGGAGCAACGACACGGGCTCCATTAAATGCCGCCTGATCTATTGAGACAGCCCGCACCAAAATTCCTTTGGGCACAACATCTGGTAATAAAGATAGCCGCGCTATCCAGTCCAAGGCCAAGGCCGATCCCTGCGCTCCCCCTACAATCAGTAAGTGCCACGGTTCAAGAGAATTGAAAATTAAAAGCAGCACTACCGCAAGCATCGGCACCCCTGCAACTATCGCTCCCACAATAAGCAACCGCGTTCGAGAGACTCGATCCGCTAACATGCCAGCCAAAATCGCGACAATAACGTTAGGAATACCAACTGCTGCGCCCAATGCCGCAAGCCAAATGGTTGAACTGGTTAACTCGAAGAGTAAATATCCTTGTGATACCGTTATCAGTTGATGACCTGTACCCCACATAAGCGTGGCTCCCACAAAGCGAAGAAGAGAGGAATCACGCAAGGCACCAAGTAAACCAACATCAGTTAACAGGATTTCATCAACAGGTTCTTTTTTTATTTGAGAATTATTAGCCATGAAATTCCATTGTGAACCCACCCCACAAGATTCGAATGCAACCAGGAAAACCAAATACACATTTCATCACGAAAAATACAGTGATATCTGTTTGTCCGCCCACTGATACAATTCACACTAAATAATGAGTACAGCCATTACATTAGATACTTTCTTACTTGCAGCAGTCATTGCATATGCAATGGGTGCGATTCCTGTCGCTTATACGATAGGCAGAATAAACGGTATCAACGTTTTCCAAGTGGGCTCGCGACAAGCTGGAGCAACTAACATTTGGAGAGAAGTATCCCGTAAACAAGGTGTGATCGTAACAGGAATCGATGCGATCAAGGGGGTATCCGCTATCTTGATCGCGCGATATATGGGACTAGAAGGCACAGAACTTCTCGTGCCGACAGCCGCAGCCATCGCAGGTCACTGGAACTCACCGATGACTAAATTTAGGGGTGGAGATGGCGTGGTGACTTTGATGGGTGCATCGTTGGGAATCGCTCCAATCACTGTATTCTTAGGATTAACTGTCGGCACAATCACCGCGGTGACGATGCATAAAAAACTTAACCACCCAAGTCTATGGGGAGGAATCGTTGGATTTATTGTTTTCATCACCTTGTCGTTCCGACCTGATTCCAACATCGACCCAGCCATCGTTTACGGTTTAACAGGATTAGGTGTAGCCATCATGCTACACAGCATTTACTTCCATAAACGCCACAAAGAATATTTCAACGCTAGGGAAAGACAGCGTGAGGATCTCGACGCTACAATCACCCAAGATCGACTGAGTTAGGCCTTCAACAAATACGAATCAAGTAATTGCTGATTTGTCTTACTCTGAGCTTTGGACTGCAGTTCCTCGTACCGATCTTGAAGCGATTTTCCTTCGTGTTTAAATATCACACCCAAAGGAATTCCAGGCCGCTCAAGAAGATCATTAGCTGCTTGAACACTGGTTGGATCATGATCTTCTGGTATGTCGTATGCTAACCCTTTAATGCCCTCTTTTGGCTTTCCCTTCAAAATGTCATAAGTGTCGTTATATGTGGTACAAGGCGACTGGACATGAACAATACTGAAGCCTCGGTGATTCATTGCTTCTTGAATCAACTTAGCGAGAACACGAGGTTTACTGGAATAGTACGAGGCAATATACGTCACGCCAATCGACATATAGTGCCGCAAAGGCGAAATCGGATTTTCAATCTTTCCAAGAGGCGTCGATACCGTCACCGCGCCATAATCGGTCGTAGGTGAAGATTGACCTTTGGTCAGACCATAAACCCCGTTGTCCATAACAACAGCAGTAACATCTAGATTTCGGTTAGCGGCAGGACCGATGTGCTCCCCTCCTATGGAAAGAAAATCACCGTCACCAGCAACGACAACCGTATTAAGTTCGGGCTTGCCCATCTTCACACCAAAGGAAATCGGAAGGGCTCGACCGTGAATCCCATGAAGACCGAATGGTTGGTCTCCTTCAACGAGGTGAACCATGTTTCCGGAACATCCAATCCCAGCAACCACAATATTATTAGCCTGTGGCTCCTCATGCTCGATTGAATAATTTTCTAGCGCCACCTGAAGCGCTCTCCGCACTCCAAAGTCTCCGCATCCCGGGCACCAGGCAAAATCGTATTCAGGGTTGCGCTTACTCATGCTGTAACTCCAACATCGATTCGTTCTCTGATACTAACAACAAGGTCAGCTGGTCTGAAAGGCAACCCTGTGTACTGAGTAATAGATTCTGCCTGATATCCCTCTTGACGCAACAGGGATGACCACTGACCTAGATAATTAAGCTCAGGGACAATAATTTTATCTGCTGAATCCAGTACATTTTTAACTTCGTCCGGTAAAGGATGCAGTGCGACAGAGTACAGCCAGCCAATGTTCTCTCCTGATGCTCGCAAGCGATCGTACGCCTCTCGTGCCGGTCCTTTTGAGCTGCCCCACGGCATAATAATCACATCAGCTTCAGCATTCTCTATTTCATAATGAGCACCGTTGAGAAGATCCAGCTTTTTGAACCGACGTTCGGTCAACCTAACATGGTGTCGGGGAAGATGAGTCGTGTCACCGATTTCGTCATGCTCGGAACCATTGGCAACATAAGCGCCACGGCCGCCTGGAATCGGCATCCCAGGTAACGGTGTAGTGCCATCCCAAGAGTCGTATCGTTTTCCATCGTCTTCTTCGCTTACCAAAGTCCTGGACTCAGCACTTATAGCGCTTAGTTCAGGTCGACGAATGTTCTCTCCACGCTCGGCCAATCCGAACTCCGATAGGAGAATCACTGGGCCCTGATAACGCTCAGCCCAATTTACCGACAAAGCTCCAGCGTAAAAACATTCTTCTATAGTCCCTGGTGCCAGCACCGGCATTTTGATGTCACCATGAGCCGGATGCATACAGGTATAAAGATCCGATTGCTCAGACTTAGTCGGTAGCCCGGTAGCCGGCCCTCCGCGTTGCACATCTACGACAACCAATGGAATCTCAGCCATCCAGGCAAGCCCCAGACCTTCACTCATAAGAGAAAATCCTGGTCCGGCTGTCGCTGTCATCGATTTCTTGCCAGCGAATCCAGCACCTAAAATCGCGTTGATCGCCTCAATTTCAGACGCAACTTGGTGCACGAACCGCCCTTCACCCCACAAATTATTCTCCATCCATATCAAGATAGTTGTCGCCGGCGAAATCGGGTACCCGACATAAAACTCCAATCCAGCGGCAGTAGCTCCCAAGGACAAGGCAGCATTACCAGTTACTACAATTTGCTCATAATCCGGAGGGTCAGGAACATGTAATTTCCCGACTTTAAAACCTGCATTAGCAGCAACTTCTGCCCCAAGACGAACAGCCTTGATGTTCGCTTCAATAATCTCATCATCACCAACACGACCCCGCGTGAATCGCTGAGTGATAAAGGCATCGATTTGACCAAGGTCGAAATCAATCAAATTAGCAACAGCTCCGATACTAACCATATTGGCAGCCCGAGCATTGCCAGTGGACTTTGCGAGTTCATCAGCCTTAATCCCAAAGTAATAACCGCCCTCTGGCAGTTCATATTCTTCAGCGTTGTAGATAGTTACTCCACCAACATTCAAATCCTGATGATGATGATCGTAGGCATACTGATTCAGCGCAACCAACACATCTACCCCGTCACCTGAGCTCAAAACCGGAGTGGTTGATATTCTTACCTGCGACGACGCAGGCCCACCCATAATTTGGGATGGAAACGTCGAATGAGTCTGCACGAAATAACCAGCATGGGCCGCAGCTCTAGACAGGGCATCTGCAGATGTGACCAGTCCCTGACCGCCCTCACCGGCGAATCGAATGACAAAGTCGTGCTTGTCCAATTGTTGTTTTACCTTCTACCGAACGTGCGAATTACCACATTCTATTTTGTTTCGAGCCGTCGCTATCCTTTTTCAGGCACAAAAAAACCGCATTAGTAAATAGGTTGATTATGCGGCTAATTATGAACTGAGATTTAAGCGAATTGTCTCTAAAATTTTTATTTACATCAAGTGCAGTTATCGAAGCCAAACCACTACGATCTTCAATTCGTTGAAACGACCACCCTTAGTGATTAGCATTTTAACCGCATTTTATCGACGGTTAATTATCAATTTCGTTTACTCCAGTGTCAATTTGTGTCGTATTGAAATTTTGAATTGGTATTAAGTTCAGTAAAAAGCCTATTCAAAACCGTTTGACCGTCAACGGTGCTGGTTCTAAAATTCCCACTTGTCACGTGAGTATTTCCCCAAAAATGGATTTGCCCTATGAGCAAGTGGATCAATTCAGAACGCTCAATTGACCGTTGGTCTGCGGGTGGTGTTGTATTACGACCAGACCCACAAGACAGCACAGCGCTGACTGTTGCCCTTTGCCATAGGAAATCTGAGTCCCTTTGGGCCCTTCCGAAAGGAACCCCAGAAAAAGATGAGACAATTGCACAAACCGCTACACGAGAAGTTACTGAGGAAACCGGTCTAATTGTCGAAATTGGACCGCCAATCGACGACACTTTCTACTCATTTTTTAGAACTGCCTCTGAGACTGCGGCGGATTTACCGTTCGATGCAAAAGGTAAAATCCGGATTGATAAAACAGTTCACTGGTATCTAATGAAATACGTTCGTGGTGATATAACCAACCATGATTGTGAGTACGATGATGTTGAGTGGATCAAAATTGAAGAAGCACTAAAGAGGCTTACCCATCGGAATGAAGCACGAGTCCTGGAAAAAGCTGTGGCCTTTTATGAAAACGGAGCCACAAGCACGCACTAACATGCGGCTGGTCGGAGAACTTACCGTCCTGAGGTCCAAGGTAATGGACGACGCTGAGGCCGATTATTCATGGCGAATCGATCCTGAACTCGCTTCTCTTGATGCAACTCGCCCCGTCACGCTGTCTCTCAAAGAGTATTTGCGTTATCACAGGGACGATGTGCGGTATCCATCTCCATGGTCAGTAAGAATGGCAATTGATACTCGTGATGGCAAGCATATTGGCAACTGCATGTACTACGACATCGACGCTGAAAAATCCCAATGCGAACTAGGAATCATGATTGGTGACCGTAACTACTGGAGTAAAGGTTATGGTACCGACGTCGTAAAAACAGCTGTAACCCATATTTTCCAAACAACTGAACTCGAACGCGTATACCTTCACACGCTCACAAGTAACTATCGAGCCCAAAAATCATTCACAAAAGCAGGATTTACACCCATTTGCGAAAAACAACGAGACGGTTACGAATTCGTCTTTATGGAAATTAGACGAACAAAGTGGGAGACTGAGCGGGCACACTTAGAAATCGACCTGTCTTCTCGCACCCCTGCTAAGTAATACTACAAAAAAAGAAACGTGAGAAAGACGACCCATCCATCGGTTCCGAGCAGGCAACCACAAACGGAGAAACTACTATGAATTTACTACTAATCACCGGGGGGCAGCACCCCTATGAAGAATCTACACCGGTGTTGCAGGCATTTATACGAGAAGCTGGACACACAATCACGCTATCCGAGTCAGCAGAAGAACTCGCAGCTGACCTTTCCGTTTTCGATGCTATCGTTCTCAATACCCTACGCCAAGAAGCTACCAACAACGATCTAACAAGAGTTCAGCGCGAAGGGTTAGAAGGTTATGTTTCTGGCGGGGGATCCTTATTGTCAATTCATATTTCGGCAGCATCTTGCCCTGATTGGTCTCAATCAAAAAAAATCACGGGTGGCGGATGGGTACTTGGAGAAAGCTGGCACCCACCCTTCGGCTGGTTCCAGGTATATGTTGATGACACCAACCACCCCATAGCTAAAGGTGTTTCAGACTTCTGGACCTACGACGAATGTTACTGTGGGCTCGATATCCAGCCAGGCGTGAACATCTTCATGCATGGCATCGTTGAGGGTGAGGACAAGCCCCTCGGATGGTCGCACCAATTCGGACAAGGCAAAGTCGCAAATATAGCACTTGGGCACGCAGGATCATCCCAACAACACCCCCAGTTCCAAAAACTCATCCTAAATGCCCTAAACTACATCAACAACTAGCAAGCCAAATCCAACTTAATAAACCAAAAACTACCATCAAATGACAAACAAGAAAAACCGCCGGCCAAACATCGTACTAATTATGTCAGATGATCTGGGTTATGAAGCTATAGGAGCCAACGGTGGCACCTCATACGCCACTCCAATTCTAGACAGTATGGCCTCAACCGGTGCTCGCTTTGAAAATGCGCATGTCCAGCCACTGTGCACTCCTACACGCGTCCAATTGATGACCGGCAAGTACAACTTCCGGAATTACATCGGATTCGGACTTATCGCTCCAGATGAAATAACATTCGGGCATCTTTTCTCCAACGCAGGATATAAAACTTGCATATCGGGCAAGTGGCAACTGCACTCATACAACCCACCTGATGAAATGCCAGAAATGCGATCGAAAGGACAAAAGATAGAAGACGCAGGCTTTGATGAATTTTGTGTATGGCACCCGCACCACACAGAAGATAAAGGCTCGAGGTACAAAGATCCGATCATTTACGAGAACGGGAAATTCCTTGAGAACACGCGGGGTGAGTACGGTGAGGATATTTTTGCCGATTACATCATAGAGTTTATGGAACGTAACCAAGACGATCCGTTCTTTGTTTATTTCCCAATGGCACTAACACACAGACCGCTGGAGCCTACTCCGGACAGCCCAGAATTCGACGAGTTCATACCTCCGTCCAACGAAACACTTGGAGGACGCACATGGGATGAACTCGAAGGGTGGGACGACGATCCGCGCTATTACAAAGATATGGTTGAATACCACGATAAAGTCATCGGTCGAATCAACGATAAACTCGCTGAACTTGGGATAGCCGAAGATACGCTTGTTATATACGTCGGTGACAATGGTTCGCCTATCGAGGTTTGCTCGGTAGTGCACTCACACACCGAAGTCTGTGGGGGTAAAGGCCTTACAGTAGATCGCGGGACTCACGTACCTCTGATCGCCAGGTGGCCCGGCACGATTCCCGAAGGACACGTTGAGACAGATCTGATTGATTCTTCAGATTTTCTACCGACTATTCTTGACGCGGCTGGTATTACGCCTCCAGATGAATACGTAATGGATGGACGCACTTTCTTGCCACAACTGAAGGGGAAGAAGGGTAATTCACGTGACTGGGTATACTTCCACTTTGAGCCCATGAGTGGTCGTAACGCTCGATTCGCACGATATATACGTAACCAAAATTACAAGCTCTACGATGACGGACGGCTATTCGACTTGAGCACTGACGCCGAAGAAGAATTCCCGTTCACATCGTCGACTGATGATGATGACCGGGCTGCAGCGCGAAAGCAACTGGCACCAGTTTTCAATCAAATGGTTAAAGAAAAACCGCCCAAACCCGTCTAAACAAAAAGATCACCAATGCCAGATACAGACACAAACTGGATCGATCTGACAACCGAAGAGGCAGTTGATCCCGATATCCCTATATGTGATCCACACCACCATTTCTGGGATCGACCAGGTAATCGGTACATGCTGGATGAATTACTGTTAGATATTGCAGGTGGACACAAAATCACCGAGACAGTTTTCGTTGAATGCAGCGCTATGTACAGAAAAGACGGACGTGAGAGTATGCGCCCAGTTGGTGAGGTAGAGTTTGTACAAGGACTCGCAGCGCAAAGTGCAAGTGGAGGTTACGGAGATACGAAAATAGCAGCCGGAATCATCGGATATGCTGACCTCAGTCTTGGCGATAATGTCGTAGAGGTACTAGAGGCGCAGATAGACGCCAGCCGCAATAGATTCAGAGGAATCCGAAACTCATCGTGTTGGGATCAAAGTCCAGTGATCGCGGGATATAAAAACCCACCTGAGGGATTGCTAAAAGACAAAAGTTTTAGGCAGGGATTTTCTCATTTGCGAAGACTTGACCTTAGTTTCGATGCGTGGATGTACCACACACAATTAACAGAACTTTTTGATCTGGCAAAAAACTACCCAGACACTCCAATTATCTTAGATCACATCGGTGGGCCAATTGGAATAGGTCCATACTCTGAAAAGCACGATGAAGTCGTAAAGCTCTGGAGCGAGGGGATAAGTAACCTCTCAAGATGCGAAAATGTGGTCGTTAAATTAGGTGGGCTTGGAATGCCTCTCGGCGGATTCAAATGGCATGAACGCAATGCCCCACCATCTTCAGAAGATATAGCTAGAATCATGAGCCCGTACTACGAGCATTGTATAGAAGAGTTTGGTGTAAACCGTTGCATGTTCGAAAGTAACTTTCCTGTAGATAATGTCTCAACGTCGTACACAGTACTTTGGAACGCTTTCAAACGAATTACGCGAGATTACTCTAAAAATGAACGTTCATCTCTATTCCGAGACACTGCTCTCCAGGTATATCGAATCGCTGCAGACTAGCTCTTTACCTAACATTCCCTAACGGTGAACCCGAAAGTTCAAGTCCCTAAGCATCCTCTGGTGGGGCCGGGTTCAACAGGTCCATCCCGATCGTTTCAGGAAAAACTCCTGCAATTTCCTCTATTGTCCAGCGCCCTGTCTTATGAATAGACCTACCATGTTCAGGCGAATTCATCAGGCTGACTCGATTGCCGACACAATGAAATATCTTACCGGTAACATCACTTGCCTGATCTGAAGATAACCAAGCAATCATGGGCGCAACTTGTTCAGGCTCGGTGGTCAACGTTCCCTCGGGTGGAGGCAAGAAATCCCCTTTTCGCATATCGCGCGTCGAATCGGGTATCGAATCAGTCATCCGGGTTTGAGCGCCCGGCGAAATAGCATTTGCCGTTACCCCATACTTTGCAAGATCTTTAGCCACGACGCGTGTCATGCCGGCGATAGCATCTTTTGCTGCGCCATAATTTGCTTGTCCACCATAACCGTATAAGCCAGATACTGAGCTGAATGTAACTATTCGTCCCCCACCCTGCTCTTTAAAAATTCGGGATGCAGGCTGTACGACAGAAAATGTGCCCTTCAGATGCACATCCATAACATCATCCCACTCCTGCTCAGACATATTGAAAAGCATGCGGTCTCGTAAAATCCCGGCTGCAGTTACAACAATATCCAATCGCCCAAACTCTTCGATAGCAGTTTGGACAATATTTGCACCCCCCTCCATAGTCGCCACAGAATGATACGAGGCAACCGCTCGACCACCCAGTTCGGATATCTCCTCGACAACCTGAGCTGCAGGAGTCAAGTCCTCGCCTTCTCCGTCCAACGCGGCTCCTACGTCTGCAACTACTACAGAGGCCCCTTGAGAGGCTAGTAGCTTTGCCACACCTCTTCCGATACCACGCCCAGCGCCTGTAACAACTGCCACCTTACCGGCCAGGCGCTTATTCCCAATTTGTGACTCGACTGGAGAATGTTCTAGTAAATTCGGCCCCACAAGTTGATCAAGTTGATCAAGATCCCACGTCGCCGGTGGCGATGCGTTATAAATGGTCTTAACCCTGCGAGGCAAAGTCATATGCACTATGTTCCCACCATAGACAAGAAAGGTCTGACCGTTGACGGGCCCAGAATAATCAGAGGCGAGAAATGCCACGAAAGGTGCCACATCCTCAGGTTCCCAAGAAACCTCGTCTTTTCCAGGGAACAAACCGTTCTCTGCAAGTTTTTCTCTGGTTGCTTGTGGGATCGAATCAACCATACGGGTTTCCGCACGGGGCGCGATCGAATTAGCCGTAACGCCGTATTTGCCCAAATCTTTTGCTACAACCTTGGTAAAACCGTGGACTCCTGATTTTGCTGCCCCGTAGTTCGCTTGTCCTGGAAAGCCGACAAGTCCTGACTCTGAAGTAAAAGTGATAATCCTGCCACCACGCTGTTTCCTGAATAACGGAGCAGCATGTCGAACAACGTTGAACGTACCTTTCAAATGAACCGCATAAACAGCATCCCATTCTTCTTCGGTCATGTTATAAATCATTCGGTCGCGAAGTATTCCTGCAGCAGTAACGACAATGTCCAACCGCCCAAAGGTGTCGAGGGCTGCCTGAACGATTCGCTGTCCACCTTCAAAGGTTGACACCGACTCTGTCACGGCCGCGGCCTGACCACCTAGCGCTTCGATTTGAGAAACAACTTCAGTAGCAGGACTCAGCCCCTCGGATTCGCCAGCTAGCGTCAAGCCCGCATCGTTAACAACGACTCGGGCCCCATTCGCTGCGAACTCCCGAGCGATACCACGACCGATACCGCGTCCCCCTCCTGTAACAATTGCCACCTTGCCATCAAGGGCACCGTTCATGATTTTGGATCCTTTTGTTGATGCTAATTAAGTGAATACTAAAACTACTCATCACTCTTCGTAATGGGAATAGAAACCAACGCTCTTCCCGGCGTAGTTATGATCCCATCAGGGTTGCGTAATCCAACTTCAAGTTCTACCAGACCGATCCCATGCTCAATACGAACACCAGTGACTTTTCCGACGCAAGTTGCATCGTCACCTGGAAAATCAATTGCACGATAAGAAACATCCAACTCTAACAAACGCCCGGAAGAACCCATCCAACTCGTGACAAGTTCACCGAGCCAAGCACTTTTTAACGCTCCATGGATAATCACATTAGGATGCCCCGCGGCACGAGCAACATTAAGATCATAGTGAATTGCAACAAAATCCTGTGAGGCTCCTGCATACATCACCAGCTGGCGTGGATCAGGATGCTTGACGATACTCGGTAGTTCATCACCGACAGATACTTCTTCAAAGGGCAGTGTCCGTTGTTCAGTTATAGCGTTAGTGGTCTCCAACACCCAAATCCTTTTCTCCAGTGCCATATGTAATCGTCGTAGTTGTTTGAATAGCTTTCAGCTTCCCATCCTGTCCTGTGTAACTGATTTCCGAAATCTTGAACAACATGGTGCCCATTCGGCCAGATTTTTCATACAAATCAGTGATCTTCCTGACCACGGTAATCTGATCGCCGACCATAACCGGTTCAAAGAAACGATACTTACTACCACCATCCAAGATGTGTGCAAAAGGCTCGGGGTACGGCTCAGGATATTTGCCTGGAAGAAGAGACCTGAAAAATGTCGGGGGAGCGATTAATCCCCCATACAAAGATTTGCTGGCGATTTCGTCGTTAGAATACAAAGGATTAGGGTCACCGATCGCGCAGGCAAAGCGTTCCACTGCATGCCGCTCAATATCGTAAGTTACGGGAATAGATTCAAGGCCGATAAATGACAACATGCCATCACTGATTACCGGTTCATTTTGCTTGTTTGATGTGGTCATAACATAAACGCTCGCCATTGAATTGGATTTAAATAGCGACGTACCTCAAGGTAGTAATTTAATGGTCAGTTTAACTCCTTTTACCATTTCCACGACCTGAAAAGTCTCGTGCAGATGCTTCACGACGCTTGGCATGTGATCCTACCGCAGCTGCAGTCAACATGATCGCAGTCGGCAAAAACAATATTCCACTAACAAATATGAACAGAATAACGAATACGTAAACGAGAATCGTAGATACCCAAATGTTAACTTTGCCCGCTCTGTCAGGCTGATGATGCCTAGGAGTAGCCAATAATGCACTTACGGACAATACGATAGGTAATAGACACAACAACAACAGTTGCGTCTGCCCATCTGCAAGCAGCGTGACCGTCGTAACTTCTGCACTTTCAGGATCCTGCAGTTCCACAAGTGGCAGCATCAACATTGAAACGTAACTTACTGCAGCGAATACAGTCGCCATGAACACAAAGAAATAAATCCGATCCCAATAAGGCAGTTTCATATTAAGAATTGTATGGGCCATATCAGGAATTTACCTGCAGTCGGGCCAGAATTTACAACGAAGAACGTACACCGAATTCCAACTCCTTATTTCCTGGGAAATCAACCTAGATTCCTATGGAGCGAAAAAATCCGGATCCTGAATGATAGGTTCGTCTTCATTCGAATCAGGAGACGCATCGACAATTCTTTCTATCGGAGCAAAAGACAACATAAGTCGTTTGACACCTTCTCCCACAAAAGCGACGGTCACTTGCGTATCACTACCACTTCCGGAAGAACTGACCACGACTCCCTCGCCAAAGACATCATGCTTCACCCTCTCGCCCGGAGCCAATTCATCAGTGGATCTGGTCGCTGGACGCGGAGCAGGAGTGGAAGCGGCTCTCTTTGTCCACATAGGATCAGGAATTCGATCTGCTACCCGTGAATGACCTCTAATATCACGGATTGTCACAAGTGATTCTGGGATTTCAAGCAAAAATCTAGATGCCGTCTGTGATCCTGATTGGCCATGGAATCTACGCTGAAATGCTCGAAACATGTAAAGCCGTTTTCGAGCCCTTGTCATACCTACGTACAAAAGCCGGCGTTCCTCTTCGAGCTGAGCCGGATCTTCTAAACTACGAGAGTGTGGCAACATACCATCTTCGAGTCCTACCAGAAACACGGCGTCATACTCCAGTCCCTTGGCTTGATGCAAGGTGATAAGAGTAATCGCATCTGCATCAATCTCACTGTCATCACCACCCTGCAATCCGTCAACGTCGGAAACGAGAGCTACATTTTCGAGGAAATCAGTTAATTGGCCCCTCTCATCAGAACCGGAAAATTGCTCAGCTGAAGCCCTTAACTCCTGAAGGTTTTCCATCCGTTCTTCACCACGCTCTTTGTCTTCGCGAAGCATTGCACCGTACCCAGTACGTTCGACAGCTAAGTCGATCAGTTCTGTGGTATCCAAAGCCATAGACTGCTCTATCAGGCGTGTAATCAAATCACCAAACGTAGCAATTGAATTCAACGCCCTAGTCGCCAGCGTACAACCATAGGCGGCTGGCTCCTCATCACCACCCTTCACTCTGCTTATGTCCAGAATGACATCTAAAATCGGGACATTATTAACCAGTGCCACCCGGCGCAATTCCGTAAGTGATTTTGCTGAAATTCCTCGAGCGGGGACATTAATAACACGTTCTAGTGCAGCGTCGTCCGCCGGATTAGCAACCACGCGTAAAAACCCGAGGATATCTTTGACCTCTTTACGATCATAAAATTTAACTCCACCCACAAGTCGATACGGAATACCCTCTCGGTTGCAAGTGACTTCGAATGCCCGAGACTGTGCATTCACCCTGTACATAACTGCAATTTCATTTCGACCTATCCCGTGTTTTTCCTGCAGTTCAACAGTAGCTTGAAGTACTAGGCGTGCCTCTTCCTCTTCGTTATAGGCCTCGGCTACCGTGATTCTGGAGCCTCTGTCATTCTCGGTCCAAAGATTTTTCTCCATCCGTTCATCATTGTTACCTATTACTGAATCAGCAGCTTCGAGAATGATCTGGGTAGAACGATAACTCTGATCAAGCGTAACGATCTTTGTCTCGTTGAAGGTGCTTTGAAAATCTGTCAGGTTGCTTGGATCAGCGTGACGCCATGAGTAGATGGATTGGTCAGGATCTCCAACCACACAAATATTTCGACTTTTGAGCGCCAATAACCTGGCGACCTGAAACTGAAGTGGATTTGTGTCCTGAAATTCGTCAACTAGCAGATACTCATACCGCTGTTGATACTTCTCCAGGATCTCTGTGTGTCCTTCCAACAACGTATAGGTCTTAGACAAAAGGTCATCAAAATCAACAGCATTTGCACGATGCAATGCAGCCTCATATGCTTCGTAAATACGTGATATGACTTCGTCCCGATATGTCTCTGTGCGTTTCGACAACTGCTCGGGATTTTGCAGGTTATTTTTAGCATCAGAAATAACGCCCAATACAGAACGGGGTGGGAACTGTTTCGGATCGATGTCGATATCCTCGAGAATTCGACGTATAACACGAGCCTGGTCATCTGAGTCATAAATAGTAAAATCGGATTTCAATCCAACGTTTTCACCGTCAGATCGCAATACCCGGGCGCAAAAACCGTGAAAAGTCCTCACTTGTAGTTCGTTAGATCCCAGGCCAACAAGTCGCTCACAACGTTCCAACAGTTCTCGAGCCGCCTTATTTGTGAACGTAACAGCAAGGATTTTCCAAGGTGAAACACCTGTTACACCGATCAGGTAAGCGACCCTGTGAGCCATAACTCGGGTCTTACCTGAACCGGGCCCGGCAATAATCAACAACGGACCGTCAATATGAGTAACAGCATCGCGCTGTCGCTCAGAAAGACCCGCAAGAAAATTATCTGGAAGCGAAGTTAAAGACATACGACAATGGTAACCGCCAGACCATGATATCTTCTGCTACGTGTCATCAACATCCGATGGTCGGATTAGGCGTCCTCAACCATGAATCTCTGGTGACCTCAAGTGTGATGTCATCAACACGCCAGTAATAACGGACAAGATCATAATACGCATCGATTCTCCATGATCCGCGATTGAGATACTCAGCATTGAATTCCTGCTCCTCGAATTCTGTCCAGCAATTCAATGTGCGTGATCGATCACCGTAAGCGTAGACGTTGGTATTTTTTAAATATTGTTGAACTTCCCGGATAACCTGTGGGCCGGTTCTGGTCGACGGTATCTTTTCAAGCTCTCTATCTTTATCGAACAAAATAAACGCAACTAATACGAAAACAGCGCCAGCCACCACCGAAACATAATACGTCGCCTTGGCCGTCAACTGCGCCGTTTCCATAATCCTCAGTCTGCGAGGGCCCGTGGGCCACCGACGAGGAGCAATTTTGTCGAGAATATTCAAATTTCTATTACTTCAACAAATGACTAAATTATTAGCGCAACTAAATAAACAGAATGCGACCACTGAATAACTAGACATTCACTGGGAATCGCTGGCTCAATCATATTGCACACGGATGTAAACGCGCTTTATCTAGCCTGTTACCGGTTGAGCCAGTTGATCTTCAAGGGCAGAAATATCCAAATGTTCAGATACCAACTCAATCATTCTATGCAGTTTATCTTCATGATCAAATCCGACTTCAGGCTGAAGGCCTTCCAATTTTTCGGCAACATCATGGGTGCTACCTGGAACAACGATAAGCGGTATACCTCTTTGATCCGCTTCGTAAATCACATATTCGACCGGGCGAACACCTTTCGTTAACAAAAGTGCACGAGTCGTATCAGTTTGAATCGCAGCAAGTTGAACGTCAGGACGATCGCCACGAACTATCACTCC
Source organism: uncultured Chloroflexota bacterium (assembly GCA_913042135.1). Taxonomy (GTDB): domain Bacteria; phylum Chloroflexota; class Dehalococcoidia; order Lucifugimonadales; family Lucifugimonadaceae; genus Lucifugimonas. The sequence continues at coordinate 17,936 of CAJWJL010000005.1, forward strand.
AGTGTTAATACGAGTAGCGAAGTAAAATGGGCCCCAATCAAGAACGAGCCCGCCAATGAGAAAATTATCCAGGAGTTGATCTGACTGATCGTCTCCAGTAAGGAACTGACCTTCCAGAAACTCCGCCACCTGTCCTAACTTCGGTGACAACATTCTCCTGTCATCAGGAATACATCCTAGTAAATTGATGCCCTTTTCCCTCAAAACCTGTGGAATCCCATCACCTGCGTCTTCGGTCCTGTATTTGGGCATTGCGTTGATCACTACACCAGCAAGGCGAGAACCATAAGCGTCAACAACATTTGAAACTTCTTCGCCGTAACGAGCTACTAATAAAACAAGACCATCAGTATCATTCGCTAGCTGAAGATTAGACTCAGTATCGGACGATCCTTCTACAATCGATATTTTCGTGCTGGAGATATTAGAAGCAATGTCATCAACGGCCCCACTGATAGACGGATTCCCCGGCAGAAGGTGTTCAAATACCCCCACGTCAGACTCGACGGCAGAATCTTTCAACGCCGCTTTACCGATAGCAACAGGAGCATCCTCGGCTCCGAGTTTTACAGCGAGTGCGGCTGCAAGGGCAGTCTTACCAGAATGATTTGAGATCGAAGCAATGATCAAAGTCGTCATTAATACCCTCAATACAAACTTCTGATCGAGTACAAAATGCTAAGTGTTAGCAGCGATGGATTTGATCAGTTCTAAAAGCGTGCGATTTATCGATGAGATTATACAGCGACAATTGAAAAAACTGATACGACTCACGAACTACCACATGGTGATCCCTTACTCTCTTGCCTCACCCGATCACCGCGGCTAGGATTGACTGTTGTGCCGTATGCCGAGGTAGCTCAGGTGGTAGAGCAATGGACTGAAAATCCATGTGTCGGCAGTTCGAGTCTGCCCCTCGGCACCATTTAATTAAGTTCGACTTGGGCTATAACTAGGTGCTTAAGAACTCAACGACCTTGAAAGCGAGGGGGACGTTTCTCCATAAACGCTCGCCGACCCTCTTTGTAGTCACCGCTGTTAAAACAAGCCTCAACTAGCGCAGCCACCCTATCCAGGTCTCGTTCGCCAGAGTTTTTCGTGCCTTCATTCACTGCAGCCTTTGCGGCTTTGACTGTCAACGGAGCGTTGTCCGCTATAGTGCGGGCATAGGAATCCACAGTCGACTCCAATTCACTGACGGGTACGACCCGGTTTACGAGCCCCATCATTTCAGCTTGAGCAGCGTTAAACCTCTGGCCTGTAAAAAAGATCTCTTTCGCGTAGGACGGTCCAACAATGTTCATTAATTCTTTAATGCCAGCATATCCATAACCAAGCCCAAGCTTTGCCGCCGGCACACCGAACTGACCGTCATCAGCCGCTATGCGCAGATCTGCAGCCAATGAAATTGCAAGACCACCACCAACACAAAATCCTCTAATCATTGCAATCAACGGTTTGTCGAGTGAACGGAGTGCTTTATTTGAGGCCGACGTAGCCGCGTCATAAATCTCAATCTGCTCCGGTGTATTGCGCAATTTCTCGAACTCAGAGATATCTGCTCCAGACACAAACGCCCTATCACCAGCTCCACTCATAACTACGACTCTTACATCTTCGCTGGAATTAAAATCCTGAATGATCTGCGGAATCGCCTGCCACATCGCATACGAAACGGCATTCCGCTTCTCAGGCTGATTGAAAATTATCGAGCCGACACCTTCTTCTACGTGTGCAAGCATCTTGTCAGTTTGCAGGTCAAGCGTTCTCATTCCGTAAAGCTCCCAATTTCTGACTCATAAAAAATTTAGACAACGCCATTTTGGTGAAATCCATCGATTGTCGTCTGGTCATAACCAAGTTCAGACAAAATATCGTTTGTGTGCTCACCCTGCTCGGGGGTTGCGGTGCGTACTGACGACGGCGTACGACTCATCTTTATCGCCTGATTTACAACTTCGAAGCTGCCCATACGCGGATGATCAACGGATACGGCCATTTCCAGATGCTTAACCTGAGGATCTGCAAATACCTGGTCCATCGAGTTGATAGGACCACACGGACAACCAGCTTCGTTTAAAACATCAATCCAATGTTGACTGGTTTTCGTCATAGTGAGCTCCGAAATAAGAGCATTCATCTCCACCCTGTTATCCGATCTTGCATCTGCTGTAGAAAACCGTTGATCTGAAATCAAATGCTCGAGCTCAACGGTCTTGCAAAATCTTTCGTAGATTTCTCCTCCAGCGACAGCAATGTTGATATGGCCATCCGATGTAGGGAAGACACCTGTTGGAATGCTCGTCGGATGGTCGTTACCAGCCTGTCCCGGAATTTCTTGGTCTTTGAGATAACGTGCTGCCTGGAAATCAAGCATTTGGATCTGTGCTTCCAGAAGCGATGTTCTTACCCACTGACCCTCACCTGACTCTTCACGCTCTAAAAGAGCCAGCATTGCCCCTTGAGCCGCGAACATTCCGGCACATAAGTCAGCAACTGGTATGCCGACACGCATTGGACCTCCGCCAGGGGCTCCGGTTATGGACATTAGTCCACCCATACCTTGAGCAATCTGATCAAAACCCGCTCGTTTACCGTAAGGTCCATCTTGTCCAAAACCAGAGATGCTAACAAGAATAATCCGCTTATTAACTTTTGAAAGACTTTCGTAATCTGCACCAAGACGGTTCTTGACGTCTGGACGATAATTTTCAACCACCACATCAGCTTGCTCAACCAGCTTATAAAAAACCTCTCTGGCTTCGGAGGTTTTTAGATTTAACGTCAATGACCGCTTATTACGATGAAGGTTTTGAAAGTCAAACCCATCCCTTTCACCGCCAAGTCCTTCTTTACCATCGGGAGGGGCTTCTATCTTGATAACATCAGCACCCCAATCAGCAAGTTGACGCACACAGGTAGGGCCTGCTCTAACGCGTGTTAGATCAAGGATTGTAAATCGTGAAAGCGGCATACCAGGTACTAGCATCCGGGACCTCTATTTTTTCGATGGCTTGTCTATGGTGAGTTGATGGTTGCAAACCCTACTACTGTTCGAGCGTGAACGCAGCATCAACAAACGTTCATTCCTTGACGGTTTTCCACTTCGAAGCGATGCGATCTAATCACTTGGAGCGCTTTACGACTGTTGCAGTACATTCACCCCTGAGAGTAGTATCCCGGCTCAGTAAACAGAAAATAATTCCTGCTCTGGTCCAGATGACCGGCCATCCCAATCGAAAGCAACATCCCAATGTCTGATAACCCAAATTTCGATATGAAGCCAACGTATGTTACTGATGAAGTACTTGAAGGCCTAAAAAAATTACCCACAGCGACGGTTTATAACGCCGTCCGATATTTTGGCTCAACACTTTGCGTATGTGAAGGGTTACAAAATTTCACCCCAGGTCAAAAAATGGCTGCTAGAGCAAAAACCTTGCGATTCCTGCCACACCGTGCAGACCTTAAAACCGACACGCCTCAGGGAGAAAATGCACCTGAGTATGTTGCTATGGGCAAATGTGGTCCAGGAGATGTCCTGGTAGCAGATCTCCAGGGTCGCACACAGGACGTGGTTGCCGGAGATGTAAAACTGCTCCAACTCAAAATGAACAACGCCGACGGAGTGGTCATAGATGGCGCCATACGCGATCTCGACGTTCTGAGAGACGAGGAATATGAACTCATCGTTTACGCCACAGCGCGCAGTCTTCATGGTGGTCCAAGCGTAGCCCCGGCTGAAGAAGACATCCAGATCCAATGCGGCGGGGCTCTAGTCCGTCCTGGCGACGTAATGGTTGGGGATGACGACGGTGTCATAGTCGTCCCGTCCTGGATGGCAAAAGACGTGCTTGAGCACGCGACAGAACATGAAGAAGTGGAAAACTACATAAAAGAAAAAATTCGAGATGAAAAGGTTGCGCCAGGTAAGTATTACCCTCCCCGTCCAGAATCATTTGAGGAATGGCGGCGAGTTAAAAAAGAGCGCGGTCTCTAAGGTTCGAGCAATCAATTTACGATTTGAAGGAATTATTGTTCATTCATAAGAACGAACCAAATATTGAGAAGCCAACATAACTGCCATGACGATCGACCCAATTAAATTCGAAGTGATTCGCAATGCCCTTACTCAGGCGGCGGAAGAAATGGCCATCACACTTCGAAGATCTGCGTATTCAACTAATGTAAAAACGCGCCAGGATTTCTCATGCGCATTCTTTGACAAGAATCTCAGGTCTGTTTCGCAGGCATTCACCCAACCTGTCCATCTTGGATCATTTGTGAGGCACGTTCCGATCGCCGTAAAAAGATACGGTGGTGAAAACCTAGGACCAGGAGACATGATCCTTTCCAATGATCCATATGGCGGGGGCGTCCACCTCAACGATATATCTCTGATCGGTCCCGTTCACTGGCAAGGTCGGCTAGTGGGTTATACAGCCTGTCTCGCCCACCACGTGGATGTTGGCGGCGGTGCCCCAGCATCGGTAGGTGCTTTCAGAGAGGTATTCCAAGAGGGGATTATTATCCCGCCAATTAAATTTGTGGCTCAGGGCAAACTGGATGATGACCTTTTCCGGTTAGTCCTCTCTCAAATCCGATCAAAACGGGAAACTGCGGGAGACTTCAGGGCACAGATCGCTTCGAACCGTACGGGAGCTATCCGCATCAACGAAATCATTGATAAGTACGGTTTAAATGACTTTGATCGCTACATTGACGAAATCATCGAATACACAGACCGCCGTACCAAAGTAGAAGTAAGCAAGTTACCCAAGGGAGTGTTTTCAGCAAAGGGGTTCGTGGATAACGATGGATTCACTGAAGATGTTGTGAAACTGGAAATAAGCGTCACCATAGACGATAACGGAGTAAAGTTCGACACAACCGGATCTGACCCTCAACGCCGGGCTCCAGTGAACTCTACGTTTGCACAGACCTTTTCAGCCTGTGCCTATGCCCTGAGAGCTCTCATGGATAAAGACTTACCGGTAAACGACGGTTTTTACCGTTACGTTCACGTTAATGCGCCTGAAGGTACCGTGACTAATTGCGTTCATCCCGCTCCAGTTGTTGGCGGATGGGAAACACATGTCCGATTGAACGATCTTATCTTCGAAGCCCTCGCACCAGCATTACCGGACGCTGTTTGCGCAGGAACAAAATCGATGCAATGTCATTCGGGATTTGGTGGTCATAATCACGAAACCGGTGAATACTACTGCTTCCTCGAAACACTCGCAGGTGGATACGGTGCACGTTCAAGATCGGATGGCCCAGATGCTGTCCAGTCGCATGGTCAAAACACTGAAAACGCGCCAATTGAAGAAACTGAAAGTAATTATCCCGTGCGTATCACAAGGTATGAACTTGTCCCTGACTCTGAAGGTCCAGGAGAGTTCCGAGGCGGGCTTGGCTTGCGCCGTGACTACATGTTCCCTGAAGAAGCAACGTTCACCATTCTTGCCGACCGTGATAAAGCTGGACCGAGAGGGCTTTTCGGCGGTGAACGCGGCAGCAAATCCGTCTACGCCCTGATCAAAAATAACGTAGAACAACACCTATCTTCAAAAACAACGCTGCAATTAAATCCAGGAGATGTAATCAGTTACCGTACTTCAGGTGGTGGTGGTTACGGACAGGCCTTTAATAGGGATCCAAAAGCTATTCTAAATGACGTCCTGCAGGGCAAAATTTCTACAAATCGCGCTAGAAAACGCTACGGAGTTGAAATCAGTTTGTCGTCCCAAAAAGTCGATATGACAATGACCGAGGATTTACGCCGTGGCCGGTAATGAGGTCCACAATAAAATCGATCCAATTCAATTCGAAGTTGTTCGGTCAGCTTTAACCCAAGTAACCGAGGAAATGGCTGCCGCCCTAAGGCGTTCAGCTTACTCAACTAATGTTAAAACCAGGCAGGATTTCTCCTGTGCTTTCTTCGACCGTAACTGCAAGCCTATCTCGCAGGCATTTACTCAACCAGTTCACCTCGGATCATTTGTGGAACTGATACCAACTTCAGTTGAAGCGTACGGGGCAGAAAACCTCAAGCCCGGCGACATGCTGGTAGTCAACAATCCATTTGGAGGTGGTTCACACCTCAACGATGTGACCGTCTTCGGTCCCGTTCATCATCAAAACAAACTTATTGGTTATGTAGCTTCACTAGCCCATCATGTAGATGTTGGTGGCGGAGCCCCTGCATCAATTGGCCCCTTTCAGGAGATTTTCCAAGAAGGAGTGATCATTACGCCCGTCAAGCTCGTCAAACAAGGTGAAATGAATGAAGATATCTTCAAACTGCTCCTTGCTCAAATCAGATCAAAACGCGTCACTGCAGGGGATTTCCGAGCTCAAGTTGCTGCTAACACTGTAGGATCGAGACGACTGTCCGAAATTGTTAGAAAGTACGGATTAAATGATTTCGACCGGTATGTCACCGCTGTAATTGACTACACAGATCGACGAACCCGAGCTGAAATCGCAGACATACCTGATGGTATTTACGAATCCGAAAGTTTTCTAGATTTCGACGGATTCACTGAAAATATTGTCAACCTTAAGACCAAAATTACCGTCGAAGGTGAAACAGTATATTTCGATTTCGATGGCTGTGACCCACAAAGGCGAGCACCCGTAAATTCCACAAAAGCCATGACATTCTCAGCATGTGCCTATGCACTGCGAGCGCTCATGGCTCCAGATCTACCCGTAAATGATGGCTTTTACCGTCATGTCCGGATGAACGCTAAGCCAGGAACCGTAGTGCATGCGCTTCACCCTGCTCCGGTCGTCGGAGGGTGGGAGACTCAGGTTCGTGTCAATGACATGCTTTTCCGAGCATTTGCACCTGGAATGCCACAAAAAATCGCTTCTTCAACCAAAGCCATGATGGCACAAGCAGGATTTGGAATCATCGATCAAGTCACGGGAGAATACCACTGTAACTACGAGGCACTTGCAGGAGGATACGGAGCGAGAGAGACATCTGACGGACCCGATGCTGTGCAGCAACACGGTCAAAACACTGAAAACGCTCCAGTGGAGGAAGTGGAATCTCACTTCCCCATCAGAGTGTCTCAACTTTCACTTATCGAAGACTCAGAAGGTCCCGGTAAATTTCGTGGTGGTCTGGGAATGCGGCGCGATTACCACTTCCCTGATGATGATGCGACATTCACCGTATTATCGGATCGAGATATTGCAGGTCCTAAAGGCATCTTCGGCGGCATGGCTGGGCGGAAGGCTTACTACATTTTAAATCCAGACGATCCGGAGCGTACGAAAACCGAACTCAGCTCGAAGTGTGTAATTGAGCTAAAACCCGGAGACACTGTTAGCTTCCAGACACCCGGCGGCGGAGGTTACGGATCCCCTCTCGAAAGGGATCCCAAAAGAGTGTTGGAAGATGTCATTCTAGGAAAAATTAATATCGAACGTGCACGTGAATGTTATGGCGTGATTATTGACAATCGTACTAACACTGTCGATGAAGCCAGCACAATACGATCAAGGAAACAGATGATTAAATCGAGGTCCTCCAATTGAAGGAGTTAAATATCAAACGATTCAGAATCGGTGTCGATATCGGTGGCACATTTACCGACGGTACACTCATTGATTCATCGACAGGGGAGGTGACTACCTCGAAGGTTTTAACTACACCAGTAGATCCTGCATCCGGATTCATATCTGCAGTTAATAAATTGCTAGGTGTAAATAACGAAGTAGATCCAGATGAAATCGAACACGTAGTCCATGCAACCACCGTCGCTACAAACGCGATTATTGAAGGAAAAACTGCAAAAACGGCGTTTGTCACCACTGAGGGATTCCGAGATATGCTCGAAATCGCGAGGCAGATACGCCCTTCACTATACGATCTCCAGTTTGAGAAACCAAAACCTCTTGTCCCGCGACAACTATGCTTCGAGATCCCAGAGAGGCTGGATGCCAAAGGTAATGTAGTTACACCACTTGATGAGAAAGCTCTTGCCCAAATAGTTGATCAGATCGCCGAAACCGGAGTAACTGCTATCGCGGTCTGCCTACTCCACTCTTACCGTAACCCCGATCATGAACAAAAAGTGGGCGAGGCGATCAAAGCCAAGATCCCAGACGTGAAATTATCCCTCTCATCTGAAATAGTGCCAGAATTTCGTGAGTACCTGCGAGCATCAACTACTGTCATTAATTCTGCTGTAGCCCCGATCGTCAGTACATATTTAGCATCGATCATCGAAAAGCTACATTCAGCAAACATCAATTCTGAACTCCTTGTAATGCAGTCCAATGGTGGTGTTTATACGGCTCAATCAGCATCCGAATCGCCAGTGTTTATGGTCGAATCCGGTCCCGCAGCTGGTGCTGTCGCAGCTGCATCTCTTGGATCCGCACTCGGTTACCCAAACGTAATTTCTTTCGACATGGGCGGCACTACTGCAAAGGCCAGCCTCATACGCGACGGACAACCAAATATCACCAAGGACTACAGCGTAGGCGGAGCAGCGCAAAGTGGAACCGGGGCGTTTGGTGGAGCGTCGGGTTACCCGATTAGAACACCCGTTGTGGACCTTGTAGAAATCGGTGCAGGCGGAGGATCTATCGCATGGGTAGACTCAGGTGGCGCTCTAAGAGTCGGGCCCCAATCTTCCGGCGCTGACCCCGGCCCTGTTTGTTATGGTCTTGGCGGAAAAGAACCAACAATCACCGATGCTAACCTGATTCTAGGACGTCTCGATCCGAGCTATTTTGCAGACGGTGAAATGTCCCTTGATACAGAGGCCGCGAAAAACGCCATACATAAGCATTGTGCGGAACCATTAGGCCTATCCATTGAGGCAGCAGCACATGGAATCGTCGAAATTGCCAACACAGCAATGGTCAATGCCCTTCGGTTGGTATCAGTACAACGCGGACACGATCCAAGAGACTTTATCCTGATGGGATTCGGTGGCGCAGGGCCGGCCCATGTTGTCAGACTCGCGGAACAGGCAGGAATTCCACAGGTATTAATCCCAGCAGAACCCGGAACCACTTCGGCTTTAGGGCTCCTTGTAACAGACGTGCGGATGGAAAGTTCAGCAACTCTCATCGAAAGATCAGACCAAATCGAGCTGTCCAAAATAACCAATGAATTCGAGAGATTAGAAAACTTCGGACGAATAGCTCATAGTTCAGCGGCCTCCGCATCAGGCGAGCCCATTTTCGAACGATCGATAGAAATGCGCTACTGGGGACAAAGCTTTGAGCTTAGCGTCCCTGTGCCTGACCAAAAAATTATCGATACTGATTGGATGAGCGAATTGATCGAGTCATTTCATGAGTCTCACAATACTGCTTACGGGTTCCGTGCTGACGATGAGCCTGTAGAGCTCGTAAACCTTAGATTAACAACCGTAGGGAAAATCGCACGTCCACAATTACGAAAACTCGACATTAACAGTCCTAATGCCAAGGTTGCCATAAAAGGCAAACGACCTGTTTACTTTGCAATCGACTCCAGCAAGGGAGGTGTCATTCGTACAACGGTTTACGATCGACCAAAACTCCCCGCCGGATCTGTATTTAACGGGCCAGCAATTGTTGAAGAACCAGACTGTACGACAGTCATCCAGCCATCATGGTCAGTGACAGTCGACGATTTCGGAAATCTTCTCATTGAACATAACCAGTAACCCAAAAAGAGGAATCAAATTGTCAGATGTTATGAACCGTGCATGGACCATGGCCAGTCGTCCCGTCGGCGAACCGAAACAAGAGAATTTTGCCCTGGACGAATCGCCAGTTCCAACCCCAAAACATGGCGAATTGCTCATACGGACCCTGTTCATGAGTCTGGATCCTTACATGCGAGGTCGAATGCGTCTCGGACCGTCCTATGCAACCCCACTCCAACCCGGAGAAGTCATGACCGGTGAAGTCGTCGCGCGGGTTGAACAAAGTAAATCTTCCCACTACTCAGTTGGAGACATCGTCCGTAGCTCAATCGGCTGGCAAGAATGGGCAGCGATTTCTGATCACTCGGTAAGCCGTGTGGATCAATCGCTTGGGCCGATATCAACAGCAGTTGGTGTATTAGGGATGCCCGGTCTTACCGCCTATCACGGACTACTTGATATCGGACAACCCAAAGCAGGCGACACACTGGTAGTCTCAGCTGCCTCAGGTGCAGTTGGAGCAGTCGTTGGACAAATCGGGAAAATCAACGGCTGCAATGTAATCGGAATCGCTGGCAGTGAAAAAAAATGCCAGTACGTAACAAATGATCTGGGATTCGACACCGCAATTAATTACAAGACTCAAAAGGTCTCCGGTGAGCTCAAGCGGCTGTCACCAAATGGCGTTGACGTGTACTTCGATAATGTCGGCGGGCCGGTGCTGGACGCTGTACTCGAAAACCTTGCCCCTAAGGCGAGAATTGCTATCTGTGGACAGATTTCGCAATACAACGCTCCTGAAGTTCCACTGGGACCTCGCAACATATCAGCACTGCTACGTACTCAGTCTAAGGCCGAAGGATTTCTGGTTTACGCGTTTGAACGACAACATGAGATCAGCAGAGCACGATTGGCAGCGTGGATCAAAGAAGGCCTTCTAAAATACAAGGAAGACATTGTGGACGGATTCGAAAGAGCCCCAGACGCTTTCATCGGTCTTTTGCGCGGGGACAATTTCGGCAAATTGCTGATCAAAGTTAGCGATTGATCCGCCCATGCAAAATCGAACGGGCATACCTGACCTCTGGTCAAGATCTTTTCTACAAGACCAAATCGAAAAGATAGTCAATTTCTATTACCCAGAATGTATCGATGAAAAGCTCGGCGGGTATATAAACCAGTTTCGCGACGATGGCTCAATCTTCGATGATCAAACTAAACATCTGGTGGGTACATGCCGCTTCGTTTACATCTTTTCGATAGCAGCGATATTAACCAAAAAAAGCGAATACAAAGAGGCAGCGCGACATGGTGTCCAATTCCTCCTAAATCATCATCGACAATCGAAAGGCGGATACGCATGGATCCTCGAGGGCCTCAAGGTAAGCGACGCGACTAATCACTGTTATGGCCATGCATTTGTACTTCTCGCGTTCGCCACTTCTCTGAAAGCCGGTATACAAGAATCAGCAGAACCTCTGGTCGAGACATTTAATTTGATGGAGCGTCATTTCTGGAGACAGGCTGACAGGTTATATGTGGATGAAATCTCGAGTGACTGGTCCATCGTAGATCCGTACCGAGGACAAAACGCGAACATGCATACGTGCGAAGCCATGATCGCTGCATTCGAGGCAACTGGTGAAACCAACTATCTGGATCGTGCAACTGCCCTTGCTATCCGGGTATGCGTAGATATGACAAAACAGTCAGACGGCATGATTTGGGAACACTACGACAAGAACTGGGACCCAGACTGGCAGTACAACCTAGACGATCCAAAAAACCTTTTTCGTCCGTTCGGGTATCTCGTCGGACACTGGATGGAGTGGGCGAAATTATTATTGATTCTGGAAGAAAACAACCCTCAGGAGTGGATGCTCCCTCACGCTAAACGTCTGTTCAACGCTGCGATAAAACAAGGGTGGGACCACAATTCCGGCGGAATGAACTACGCGGTCAGCCCAAATGGGGAAATCATCGACACAGATCGATATTACTGGGTCTTATGCGAAACTGTGGCAGCGGCTGGTTTGCTGGCGAATCGAACCGGAGATTCCACATACACAGACTGGTACAGCAAATCATGGACATGGTCTTTAGAAAATCTTGTAGACCAACAATACGGTGGCTGGTATCGAGTGCTCGACAACAAAAACCAGCGATATAACGACCTCAAAAGCCCTGCATCAAAAACGGATTATCATCCAGTCGCAGCATGTTGGGAAGTGCTGAAACGAATTTAAACGTTCGAAAACATGTGACATTTCAACTCAATAAAAGGTTTTGAATTTAACCAGCAAAGCCACACTCAAGCTTGACCGGTTGGCTCTGAATGCTTACTGTTGACCATAACGCGGAAGTGGCTCAGTGGTAGAGCATCTCCTTGCCAAGGAGAGGGTCGGGAGTTCGAATCTCCTCTTCCGCTCCAACTGAAATTGAACTGAAGAGTCCTTGCAGAAATGCAGGGACTTTTCGCGAAGTTACTCCAATACGACCAAATAAATGCCCTGTTTGAGGTTTCCGCGTTGTGTCCGCACGACTAGGCTTCACAGACGTGATGGTTCGGTTCCGAACTGGTAATTACGTCAAGATTGGAGGATGACTAGTGACCGATACGGTAACTCTGCGACCTTACATTAGCACCTGGCCTGATGACGATCCTGATGCGGGATTTCGCACAATGGTAGCCGAATATTCTGGATTGGACGGTCTCGCCACGCTAAGGGTGCTGAGCCATAACAAGGGAATTCCACTCGGAGCGTTAGTGGCGTTTATCGTTGGTCATTACAGCGCGTCCGGAAGCGCTGCACTTCTCGAAATCGGACCTCGGGTTATTGGTCAGATGGATTCGATAGTTCAAGCTGCAGAATCAGCCGATACTGATGAAGCGCGGCTTCAAGCCTATAAATCGCTCAAAGCAATCGTTTCGTGGTTGAAGGTTCCGCTGGAAAATCCTGACTGGAGACCGGCTGGCGCCTAAACCTTTGCGTTCTTCTTTGACCAGATGTCGAGCATTTTCTGCATCTTTGGTTACATACTGCGCAATGTCGAGACGATCGACAGGTTGTACGGCACCGCTGTTCGCATGCTATGCAGGAGTCGCATGCAGTGTGGTCGTTTATTTTCGATATCAGGCCTTCGCGGCTTTACTACATAACGCTGCGCGATACTCGCCACGCACTAAGACAAATAGGTAGGTGGGTGTCAGGGTGCTGAGTA
>CAJWJL010000006.1:0-29931 GCA_913042135.1 uncultured Chloroflexota bacterium
CAGGGAACGACGTGTTCTCGGTGATCGCGCGAGCCGATGACCTTGACGAGCCTTTACCCTGGGGTGGACTCAAGGCAGCGGCAGCTGAGGCCGAGGCGGCCGAGCGATAGAATGTGGCAGGCCGTGATCTACGGGAGAACAGACCTCAATAGTCGAGGCGTAAATTGCTGTTTGTCTGAAATTCATCTACCATAAATCAACGATCTATCTAAAGCCTATTGCAGGAAACGACGAGCAGATCGATTCCCTCGTTTGGAGTGTGACTGACTACGAAGAGAGTCGGGCGAGTTTCTTTAATTGTCAATATCGATGGGCGAACGATGAAGGGGGTGATGATGGGAAATGAAAGGAAAAAGCACAGGAAGGAAAAGAAGAAACCAAAAAAGCCGAAGAAGTAACTTGTGATTCAGCAACTGATTTTACTGACCAGAGACTTTAATACATAGAAACTAATTGGCACACATCCCAAACAAAAAGGGCATCCACTTTATGGGCGCCCTTTTTGTTGGGTCTGTCCAGAACGGGAAGGGTGGTTCTTTAGGATCAAGGTCTTTGCAATTGCAGTAAAAGGGGACTGTGACAGTTCCTGATTGAGATTAGTGATCTGCCTGATAGTTGATGTAGGAGTATTTTGAGTTTACTGCATGGTGGTTATTTGATTGGTTGGTTTGGGTTTGGGTTTGGTGATTCGAGTCACCGGTGCTGGCGGCCTGTAGGCCAGTGCGTAATGAGGTCTTTGGGTGTTGTAGTGAATGCGCCACTGTTCGATGAGGATTTGTGCCTCCTTGAGACTGTAGAAAGTCTCTCCGTTCAGAAGTTCATCCCTGAAGCGGCATTGAAGGACTCGTTGTAGCCGTTCTCCCAGGGGCTGTCAGGCTCGATGAACACGGTCTGAACACCGGCCTGTTGTAGGTAGTTCCTGACCCGTTTAGAGATCATCTCAATGCCATTATCCGAGCGAATATGTTCCGGAATACCGTGGATCAGCATGCCATCGCCAGAGCTTCAATGACTTCTAGGCCCCTTACGCAGCGCCCGATACGAATGGCCAAAACTTTCGGGTGAATTCATCGATCAAGGTCAGCAGCTTCAGGCTACGATCATCATCGGTGGCATAGTGAACAAAGTCATAGGGTCAGACTTCGGCCACTGACTGCCCCAGGCCGATCAGTGCTTCAATCGGGCGCAGCTTGGCAATGATCTTAAGGGGCTAAAACTCTTGCTTAGCAGGTCCGACTCCTGTCTGTAAAGGTTGATAGTCTCCCTCACAAACTGGACTGGAAAATACCGGTCAGGTCATGGTCGTAGGTATTCTCGGTGCCTATATATTGGTTGTCCTTGGTTAGGTCTTAATGAAAACCTTTCATCATGTGCTGGGAAACTACCTATTATTAGTTTGCAAGGATCTAACGCGACCCTACTTGCCTTTCTACTATTTAGAGATATTGTCTCCACACAGCAGAGGCAATTGTGAGAAATGTCAGTCTCGCAAATCTAGATGCTTCTGTGTGAGTGCTTTAATGGTAGGCTTTATCAGTCGATAAATAGGCGCTTCTCCATCATCGCAAACACCACTACAATCATCGGAGGCTACCGGAGCAGATCCATGAAACAAAATATATTTACTTGGGTCTGCCATCAACGTGTCGACTAGACTATCTACAAAAACAATTCATGGCGTTTATCTGATTAGGCAATGCTATCACTAAAAAGCAAAAGTAAAACTCTCATTGGTGTCGGTCTGTTTGTCCTGTTCCAGTTTCTTGCTAACAGTTCAAATAGTGATTTGAAGGCCGACACTGTGAAGGTGGGCGTGTTGAATTCGTTTACTGGAACCATGGCGATAAGTGAGCCCGCGGTAGCGGATGCAACATTGCTTGCGATCCGCCAGATTAACGCGGAAGGTGGCGTCCTAGGCAAACGAATAGAGCCGATAATTGCTGACGGTGAATCCAGCCCCGACGTATTTGCAGAACAGGCCCAACGATTAATAACCGAGGAGGGGGTGAAGGTGATTTTTGGAGGTTGGACTTCGGCCTCACGAAAGAAAATGATACCGGTGTTTGAAAAGTTGAACCACCTGCTTGTATATCCGGTTCAGTACGAGGGCCTCGAACAATCAAGAAACATCATCTATCTAGGTGCTGCCCCTAACCAGCAAATCATACCCGCTATAAAGTGGGCAATCGATCATGGCCGCACACGGTTTTATCTTATCGGGTCCGATTATGTATTTCCTAGGGCTGCCAATGAAATAGTTCGCGACTATGTTGAGTACCTCGGGGGAAAGATCATTGGTGAGAGCTATATACCACTTGGTCATGATGTCCCACAGGAGGTCATTCAGAATATTGTCGATGTGATTGATCGGGGTAATCATACTGACATGATCGTTAATACGATCAATGGAGATACCAATTTTGATCTGTTTCAGAAACTACGCGAGAACGATGTAGGATCGGTTGATGTACCGACAATGAGCTTTAGCCTTTCTGAGAATGAACTCCGGCAAATCAACTCGCGCGCCATCGGATGGAATTTGGAAGGAGATTATGCTGCATGGAACTACTTTCAAAGCCTTTCTAGCGAGGCAAATAACAAATTTGTGAAGCAATATCAGGATGCGTTCGGTTCTGATCGAGTAACCAGTGACCCGATTGAGTCTGCCTATTCTGGGGTCTATCTGTGGAAAAATGCGGTAATAGCTGCAGGCTCATTTGAGCCCGAAAGGGTGTTGGTATGGTTCGGACACCAGTCATTTTTCGCCCCCCAAGGGAAAATTTACATTGACAATGTGAACCACCATACGTGGAAACGGGCACGGATTGGACGCATCAATTCAAATCAACAGTTTGAAATTGTTTGGGAATCAGAATTCTTGATTCATCCGGTGCCATTCCCTTATTCGCGATCCCGACGCTCGTGGGAGGAATTGCTAAAGAAAATGTATGTCAACTGGGGCTCTTCATGGGCATTTAATCCACCTGCACTGCAAAATTGAAAGGCTTGCCAGCAAACTCATTGCCAAATGAATTCAGATAGCTTTTTTTTATTCGGGGCGTCAGTTCCGACTCTAGTCCTTCATATGGCACCGTTTGTTGTGGTTTTCGTGGTTGGCTTTATATACGTTATCTTGCGGAGGCTATCTGTTATTCAGAGAATGTCCTTGAATGCCGGCATTTACGGTAACGTTATAGTTGTTCTAGCAGGTACATATTCGATAGTGCTCGGGTTTGCAATCATCGTGGTGTGGGGTTTTCATGGTAAACAGATTGAAGTTCAATCTAAAGAAGTTAGTGCGTTGGAAAATATCGAGAGTTTGTCCCGTAGTTTTCCCATCCAGATTCGCCGAGAGATCCAGGACGATATTTTGACCTACGTCAATCTAGTCCAGGATGTTGAATGGCCATTGCTTGATGAAGGCGGTCAGAGTGAACAGGCGGCCGATGTGTTGAGGGCGCTGCTCCATGTCTATACAGACATGCCTGGAAAAGAACGCTATTCAACGATTATTTCTCAGTCTTTGAGAGACTACAACGACGTCACACACAATAGGCGACTGCGAATTGCTTCATCGTATTATCGTGTTGATACAAAGCTGTGGTTAGTCCTCATTATTGGAGGAATTGTCATCATCCTGCAATCGTTTTTTTTGGACGTCAAATCTGGATTGTTTCACTGGTGGTTGATCACTGTCCAGACTATGGTCATATCACTAGCCATATCTCTAGTCTATGAGTTGGATCATCCGTACAGCGGTGTAGTCAAGATAGAACCGAATCAGTTTTCTAGAATATTAACGGGGATGCAGGATCTTCGTCATTAATGCGAGAAATGTGCCGTGAGTATTACCGGTGAATCTAACGAAGTGTATGGGCTGGAACCGTCTCACTCTATTACGGGAAAGTACATCGAACAAGCACGAGTGACAGGAGATGAAGTTGCGTGAAGTAGGCCAACTACAGGGTCAATACAAAAGATCGGAAATCGGTATATGGATCAATCATTTCGCAGGTAAATGGTTCTTCAATTGAGTTAGAAAGATCTGAAAAGAGTGGAATGAGCTGCATTTTGGTTACACTGTTCCAGGCCGTTACGGCTTCCGCAGCTTTAACCAGATGGTACTAGTTTCATGCGAATAGAAGAAGACGATCTCGAGTGGGCGGTATCAAAGGGTGTGATTGGAAGACTGCAGGCCGATGCCTTATGGCAAGCCCTATCCGAGAGGGCCATCGCTCGCCCCCACTTTGGCTTAATTGTTGTCCTCTACTATTTTGGGGCCCTACTTGTCATAGGCGCCATGAGTTGGTTTATGACTAGTGCGTGGGAATCTTTCGGGGGTGGTGGAATTCTTCTGATCTCCGCCATCTATGCGGCCATATTCTTCGGGGTAGGCGCGATGCTATTCGACCGAGAGGGTCTCAGAATTCCAGGTGGACTGTTGGTGACCATAGGGGTGTGTATGACGCCGCTTGCAATTTATGGTCTACAACGTTGGCTGAACATATGGTTTTTTGATGATCCAGGAGAATATAGGTCTTTCCACCTCTGGATTAAAGGAGGTTGGTTCTTCATGGAGGCTGCGACAATCGGTGTTGGCTTTGTGGCTCTGCGATTTTTTCGATTCCCTTTCCTTACTGCGCCGATCGCGTTTGCGTTGTGGTATATGTCCATGGACTTGACCCCAATTATTTTCCAAGACGATGATTCCCTTTGGGAGAAGCGTACATTTGTCTCCTTGTGGTTTGGTTTGGCCATGATCGCCGGGAGCTATTTTGTCGACCGCCGAACCAAGGAAGATTATTCTTTCTGGGGCTATCTGTTTGGGAGCATCGCTTTCTGGGGAGGGATCTCGGTGTTGGGAGGTACGAATGAGATGTCGAACATCATTTACTTGCTAATTAATGTTTTGCTCATAGGCTTGTCGGTGTTTCTGCAAAGAAAAGTTTTCATCATCTTTGGAGCAATCGGTTCGATTGGATCTATCGGACACCTTGCATACGATGTATTCGCTAACTCTATTTGGTTCCCTTTTAGCCTTTCCATCGCCGGGGTTATTATTCTTTATGGCGGCGTCCTGTTGCATCGGCACGGAAGGAAAATTGAGGAAGGACTTACTTCCGTTATGCCCAACTGGATGAGAGACTTGCGTCCAAGTGTCAGGTAAAGTCCTATAAATAACTATTCTTGAATCTACTCAACTCACTGCGAGCCCAAAACCTCCTGTTGGGAGTCAATTCGAAAGTTGTCATAATCATACTATTAAGTAAGGGCACTCGAGACTGGTGTTGAACTGGTGACTTTCAAAGAAGGTCTTATCCCTTTTCCCCACTTCTGTAGAGATTTTGTTGGTGGAGCTTCGTTGCGCGTTTATGAATGAGGCAGAGAATACCCAATCGCCTTAGCATGTATAGGGAGGCCGATTTAAGCAGGGTAAACCCAATAACCACCGGATTGCTGCAGGATATGCAAGTAGGGCAAGGCATATGGGGATTCTTGTATCTAAGAATCCTTACCGTTGTAGTAGCTAAAGGTATGTGCTCGTAATGCCAAAATATTTGTGAGATCTGACTGTAAACAAATCCATCTCTCGTATTCTTTGATTGCAGCGGCATCAAGGAATAAGCCACTGTAAATCGTTTGTTTGACGTGTGTCGAGCCAACATGTTTAGATCTATCGATTCGAACGGTATCGTTGCCGGTTGCCTGGAACGTAGAGTCTCACCCTGTGGGGCTGAATCCTAATGGAAGCGTGCACGAGTATCGCCAGCCTTTATAGCAGTGGGATCTTGGCACACGAACTGCGTTTGTCTAGGGTAGATGACTCGTATCAGTGTATTTCAACGTCCGAGGGCAAGATCGAGAATTCTTATCTCACGCTACACCGTTCTGAACTAAAAAAGACATTAAGTTTGTTGGATGGCGGCTGGGAGACAGAAATCAAGCAAGCTGTACTCCGTTAGCCTTAGTTTGGACAGGATCGTGTGATTGCCTAAGAGACGGTTATAGTTAATCGTTAACCAAATGCTTTTTCTTGATCAAGTGTTTGATGATTTTTTCATTTGAACTATGGCAAATCACTGATTGGTTCTCATGGTCATAAATCACTATGTTCAGAGGACTCTTTCTAAGCAACAGACAAGGAGGATGCTGTGATTGAAGAATTCAAAAAGTTCATTATGCGAGGAAATGTTATTGATTTGGCCGTAGGGATCATCATTGGTGTGGCCTTCACGGCGATCGTAAAATCGATAGTCGGAGATTTGATCAATCCTATTGTTAGTCTCTTTCTAGGAGGGGTAGATCTTTCTGGCCTGTTTGTTCCACTTAGCAAAGCTGAGTATGCCTCTCTGGCTGATGCCGAAGCGGCTGGCATCGGGGTTTTTGCTTATGGCCGCTTTTTGATGGCAGCGGTCAATTTCATCATCATTGGGGTGGTATTATTCGCCTTTGTAAAGATGATCAATGAGCTTCGAAACAAAACTGAATCTGCTCCAGATTCTTCGCCTGTACCAAAAGGTCCGACGACAGAGGAATTGCTGGTCGAGATACGTGATCTACTGAAACATTCCCAAAAGGCGTAGTTATGTTCTATCTACCTACGTAGATCAACGGTGCGTCGATAGGTTAGCCAGATACAGTTCAGCCAACACTTACCAGAACAGGAATATCAGGATCAAAGGAGGTTAAATTGTAGATTGATAGGCTGGATGGTCTTTATGAGAAGTGATCAATGGTCCCAAAATAAGAATGTCTCGGGCTTGGTCGGCCGTAGGTTTGCACTGTTCCAGTTGTATACATTAGATATTTGCTTTTTCGGTGTTGTGTTTTCCCTGCAAAAGGTGTCGACCTAAGAGTCGTATGTCGTATAGAGTAACGGCGCATAGCGTTCAGGGGGGCTGAACGCCTCATTCCATATTTTGGTACACTTCGTCTTATGCAATAAGAGAAACCAAGTCAGCCCACGATGCGAGGCACTTTTCGACTGCAAATCTGCAGGATAATGACTCTGATTTTGGCGCTGCTGATTGTGTCGCAGCCCATGCCTGTCCTGGGTCAAGAGATTGGTGAACCAGAAGCCGAGATTCTGGGATTGACTTATACAGAACTTGCTATTGTCGGTACTGCAGCGATCTCTCTTGGTGTGACCGGTTATGGTCTTTTCGTTCTTGCGACAGGTGCAGATTCGGTTGCAGGAGTGCTTGCAACGGTTGTAGCATTGGAGGCCGCATCGCTGGCGATTCTGGCAGGGTTAGGACTGAAGGCTGGCGCCATCGGTGGTGCTCTCTATCTGTTGCCGCCAGATGACCAAGAGCAGTTCGAAGATAGCGGAGCGGTCAAGATTCCAGTCATTCTTTAGCTTGGCTTCGGGATCAGTAGGCAAGGCCTAAATTACGCTGCCGCTCCGCACTGAGGTATCGGCTGCGGGTGCCGGTCGACCTTCGATAGGCTCGTAATTCCACCCATAATGGATCTGAGTTTCTCTTTGCTTTTCAGTTGGATAAGTTGTATGTATAAATTTCTGAATCTTGTTAGTTCGGTGATTTCTTTTTGGGAGTTACTACGCAAAATAGGACCGTTGGCTTAGCTTTCCGCTCGGCCGGCTTCAGTTCTCATCATACCTGCTAATATTCACTGCATAGGGTTTTTCGCTAAGATTCATAAGACAACTGAGTACTGGAAGATATTGAGTGTACTTCGCAATATGATTAACACCGTGCGTAATATTATTTTCCTCCTGTTTTGCTGTGCCCTGACTTCACAGGTATTGGCGCATGAAGGGCATACCCATGGTGAGAAGGATCTCGAGGAAGAAGGTTCTGAGGAAGTGGACCATAGTTCGGCAATCGCACCGCGTGTTGAATCCCGCATCGGTGACCAGCAGCTTCTCGCTATTTATTCTGGAGGAAGACATGAAGGTCATAATCATGGTGAGGAAGCTCATGGGTCGGATTCAGCCGAGGTTTCGGAATCCAGACTCATAGTTTTTCTTGAAGATTACGCTACTGCTGAACCAACTGTGGGAGCCGAGCTAGAAGCATCGGTCAATTTTGTTCCATATGGGCTGAGTGAAGCTGCGCCCGGTGTTTATGTCAGTGAAGATCTATTTCTAGGTCCTGGCCAGCATGAAATTGAGATCAGTTATGTTATCCGGAATACTGAGAACGCCGTGACACTGATACTCCGAATTCCAGAATCAGAGACTCCGAATGAGCCGATGGCAACGGAGCAGTACCTGGTGGGTGTCCCAGGCTGGGTCTTGATCGTAACTTGTCTGGTTCTTTACTTGATCGGGGCGATTGTATTGACCAAGCGCCCATTTCCTAGAGACCTGCCTGCCAGGCCTCAGGTCAACCAGGGCACGTGAAGGCACAGGGTTAAGCCCCTGTATCGCTTGTGAGCATTTGTGCGTTGACCTTTCTTTCCCTGGAGTTATCAATACTCGGACCCCGGGGGTTCGGGCCATCGGATGGTCGCTCGTGGAGATAGGTCTACAATGGCAGTCGGTGGTCCCGATACGAGTGAAAATTTTGCGCCTGGTTGGTCATCGATAAGATACTCTCCAACGCTGACTTCCATGGCAGTTTCCAACAGAAAACTGGAAAGCAGTGTAGTGATAATGATAATCGCCGTCACGATTCGTGCTCTGTCAGTCCAGCCACCGGATGCTCGACTGAGGTGCTAGATCGACAATTATTGTCGGTGGACTGACGGTTGGGTCTGGCCTGGCGCCTAAACTTTCATCGGCCAATGTTGCCGCGGTCAATTCTGATCCGATCTCAAGTATAGTTTCCGTCATCATAGCCAGGCCAGCAAGCAGAAAAATCGCAGATATCGAAATCATCGAATTTCCAGAGTGGATCTTGGTGCTTGGCCTAATAGACTACTATCTCGCACCAGGGTGGTCGTGATCATTTCAGCATAATGTAAATGGCGAGCGTACTTGTACCGGCAATTAACGCGGTTACAGGCCCACCGGCGACGGCACCTAACAATAACATACCGCCAGTTAGTGCGGCCACTCCCGCTGTTTCCAGCCTGCGCAGCCGGCTGAGTTGTTGAGTCTGTATCTCGCTGATTACGAGATCCTGAATTGTGTTCGGCTCCGAATCTCGATGAGACTCGGTAGCAGGATCAGTTTCCGCGCTTGTGGGCGGTCGGATCGGCTCAGCTTGGTCATGGCTACCGTACCCCGCCTGAGGAATCATGAGAATCAGGAAAAAAAAGAAAAGTAGCTTTGGCACAGCGTTGAATTCGTGTCGATGATAGTGCTTGGCAGAAGATATTGGCAGAATAAGCAGGCAAATTCCCGAGTTATTGGGCGCCGTTGATAAGCAGTATAGCAAGCATCGTGCCCTTTATTATCCTAATAAGATTGCGTAGCCGGCAAGATTAAACCTAAAATACTCCGAACACCTCGATTGATGGTTAGCCAAGTTGCTAAGTTGGTCAAAATGACGGTCAGGTCAAGTCATGTATAGCTTCCGAATATCCAGCATTGTGGTGCGTTCGCTGATGGTTTACGGACTGTTGTTCGCGATCTATAACCCGTCGGGTTATTCCTATTTCCACTGGATTACGGACTGGTCTGGAGAAGTCTCTCTTCTCTCCTGGGCGGTCTACCTGCTCTTGAAGCTGTCGATAGGAATAGTTTTATTCATCATCTCCTGGACCATTGTCTCGGTTGTCTATCACGGTGTTGGTCGAATCGGCATGGTATTGCTGTCACTTTTGACATTGACCACAACTCCCATCATCTGGATGTTGTGGAGAGACTCCTGGGGTGTGCAAGTGGTGCTATTGATCGGGGTGGGGTTGTTCTTCTCAATAGGTGTGGTGTATTCGAACTTGCGATATCGGTTTTCAGCCCAGGTGCAACCGGCATCCGCAAACCCGAGTGCTCCAGGTTTATGAGGGAATGATCATCTCACCTGTTTCGACGACTCAATCTGAATCGGGTAAAATACACTTACTAACGTAATGGAATTTATGTCGCTATGCCGGATAGAACTCACTCACTGATGCAAATGATAAGGAGGTTATTCAATGGCTAAGTTTCTTAAATACATAGCGTATATGGCACCCCTATTTATTCTTTGTGGTCTCACGACGTCAGAAGTTTCTGCCCAGACCAGTACCACGACTACGGCGGCGACACAGTCTGCTGATCAAAGCCTGGCTGAAAAATCCAACGAGATCACCAAGAATATCCAGGAAGAAATTGCTTCAATCCTTGACGACGCTGGTGATCGATTTCGGTCTCTTGAGAATAAAAACCTTTATGGAATGGGGGCGGGAATGCTCTTCGGTGCTGTAGTTGCTGACATGCTTGGTGGCAACGGATTGGTTACCATTGGTACGATGGTTCTCGGCGGTATGGGGGGTAACTGGGTTGCGGAGGAATGGTTTTAAAGTAGCGGGAGTGCCGGCGACTAGGGTCGCGTGAAATCACGCCTATAGAACAGCGCATGAAAGTGTACCTTACAACCCCGAATTGCAGGATACGAGCGTTAGCAGTATTGCTGTCGTTGTTCTGGGTGTATCCTGTTGCTGCTGAGGCAGAAGTTCGAAAATTCTTTTCGGGGCCGGCTGATAACATCTCGCATATTACCTTCGGACCCAAGCTCAAGAGAGGACTGGAGGGGCAATACGAGGTCCAACTGATACCCAACAAACGCGATGAGGAAACGCTAACGGCTATTGTTCGTGATTCTGCAGTCAGCGGCTTTGTCCGTCTCGATGTTTTTATTGATTTCCTCATTCGTAACCCTGAGCATTCGAAGTCATTGGAATTTTACGGGGATATACCCATTTGCCTCTTTGGTGCAGTAAATTCCAATACGTCCGATGGTCTGTTTTCTGGAGATGAAGGAGACCCCATCCATGTAGATCTAGGCGCTGAACATCAGGCAACGGCCTTCATGGCCAAATCAATTTGGCCGGATCTGGGAAACAGGGAGAGTACGACTTTCGAACGCAAAGGTGGGTACCGGGCCCTCGAGAGTGTCTCGCAGCAACGAACTGACGCAGCTTTCTTTACCGAACACCCCGGTTTCTCTTCCCCTAAACTCAGCTACGTTCGTAAACGGTCCAACCTTCGATTGCTTAATCGGTCAGACGTAGTATTCGGATCAATCAACAAGCCGGCCATTGCTGAGAAGGGCTACATACCGACGCAGATCGAACTGGCAGCGCCAGGTTGGTTAGCCGTAAAGGTTCCGATTCAGACTGTCTGCACTTCTCTTGGAGTCGTTGTCAACAGTAAAGCTGATAACCTGGGAGATCAGCGTTATATTGAAGCGCTTGTTCGCAGCATTTCAGCGGATAACTTGCAAGCTGAATCAATATTTGAGCAGTTCGTCGATCAGGCCTCGTTTGAACGGTGGGCCGATCGGGTCTCGGATGTGGCGGTGAGTCTATCAATATTCACAAAAAGACAGATTGAGAAGAGCATGGAAGCAATACGGATTCTACAATCAGATTAATAGATCTCTCCAGTTGATGGCTTGACCGGGGATTAATTTCGGCAACGGATGGAACATGGAGATGGTGATGGCTAGGAAGAATGTTGGGAAAAGTGGGGAGACCGGAGAGCGCAGCGTTGACCACGATATGATGTTGCAAAGCCGGTCTGAAAATAATGACCAGGAGAAATTTGCCCAATATGTCAAGGCGCACGGGGCAGAGAGTCAATTTCTGACTCTCGAGGATGAGCGCCATTTGCTACGTGCTGCGGTAGCGCGTTTTGATATTAGCTTTGATGAGGCGCGTTGGCTGGCGTCGGGTATTCTGCTGGAGAGTGGTGTGGCGCTTGAAAGTGATCTGGATAGCAAAATAGAAGGTGTTCTCCAACGTTTTGCTAAAACCGGAAAGAAAGTCACCAAAGCGGAATTCGAGGATGCTGTTGCCATATACAGAATCTGGGCAAAAAAGGGTATTGGCAACCTGCAGGTCCGAGAAAAATTGAAGCGAATCATTGAGAATAACCCTTGGAAGGTAGGCCGGAGTAGGTATTTGCGTTCGAGAAGATGGTTTCGAAAAATTGATTCTGATTGAACCCAGAATCACGCCTTCGCGGCCACGACCTAAGCTTAGGAATCTCCACATCGGGAGGCTGTAACGATGGGGCCCATTGAATGGGTGGTGATAGGTTTTACAGCGGTTGTCGCATCGTTGACGATGTTATCGGAGCCGACTGATGTAATGGTCGACCAGATTTCAGCACCCCAAGCGATGGAAGAAAGCGGGTACACCGCCGAAACTTTGGGCCAAATTCTTGAAGATGCGACCAGCAAGTTGTTCCGGGATGCTGGTGTCCACTATTCCGAGGACTATTCGTTCAGGATGAACTATCGAAGCTCTGCGTTGCTTCAGTTGGCCGACGCCGTAAAAATGAAGGAAGTGGTGGAAGGGCTCCATCTGTACCTGGGTCTAGTCAACGGGCGGGTGGCCGTTACTTTCGTCATTACTGCTGCGCAACGGGGTGAGTCTGAATTAATCGGTGATTTGATGGCAGAAATCGATTTTCTGGATCCTGCAACGGGGCGCCTGCTTCTCTCTGAGGAGATTTCTGGCGACACGATGGATATTCCGAAACTGATGGATCAGGTCGCAGCAACGTTGGTTCGACGCATCAAGCCTAATGCGTATGCTCTCCACCAATTTGCCCTCGAATCGCCGCCTGGACGAAAAATTCTGGCTGCAGACCCATTGCCTACTGGCACCTATTCCAAAACAAAATCCTTTGTCGAAACCTGGATTGTTCGCCACCCTTTGGACGGTTCTCATCGTGGTATTTTCGCTTCTGAAGACGATCACGTGATGTACATGGCTCATATGTTTAACTTGCTGGGAGTGATCTACCTGCTGGAAAACGAATCCGATGCTGCGGCCATGAGTTTTATGAAAACAATAGAGTTGCGAGGCGATTTGCCAATGGGATACGTAAACATGGGGTGGTTGCTCAGCCTTCAAGGAAATTATGACTCGGCACTTGCTTATTTTGAACGAGCTGAGAAGCTTAAGCCCAAGCTAGCGGTGACACCTTTGTATTCAGCGGCGACTCTTAATCACATGGGTCAGTACCACAATGCGCTCCATAAGATTACCGAGGCTCAGTCAAGGGCACCAACGCTGGCTGAAGTGCATGATCTCAAAGTGTTAATAATGACCTCAATGGGCGAGGATCAAACCAGAATAGATGAACAGCGGCGAAAAGCAGATCTGAACCGCTGGAGGGTTCCGTACCAGTTGAATGCTCTCGCTTTTTAAGGCCTCAGCCTTTTCGGTGGCACCTCGTAACCTAGGGCTCAAAAGACGAAGGAACTAGTGTTCGGACAAGGTATGAAGCTGAATTTGTTGAATATCCTTTCCCGCATACCTGCTACAAGTGGGAGAGTATTTGGAAAAAGTGAAAGCGTTGAAACTAGCGAGATAGTGTGCGAAGTTGCACAAAAGATTCCTCTAGTCGTTGCCCGAGGGGTTGGTGGGACGATCGAACTGTACGACAACGAGCTTCGTATCATGCGCGATTCCTGGCTCAACCACGTGCTTCGCTGGCTGACCGGTGCGACACCACGGATTGAGCGAACCATCCCGCTGCGACATATTTCCGGAGTGGCAATCGTTAAGCCCTGGATTCTTAATGAATATTTTCTTCTCGCTTACCCCGGAAGCCCGCCGGCAAGTGGCTACCAGTTGCACGATGCGGTGTCGGAAAATGCTCTTTTGATGAATTTCTTTGATAACCGCCGCTTCTACGATTTGAAAAGAAAACTGGATACTTTGCTCGATATTTAGATAGCTTAACCCTATCAAACAATCGAAATAATGTGGCCGGTATTCAAACCCTCTAGATCTCAGAAAAGTCAGAACTAAGAGGCTGGTAAATGTTCTCGTCCATTGATTTACCAACCATTTTTTGGCCGTTGTCCGATGCGGTCGTCATTCTGGCTATTCTGTTACTGGTCTTCTTTGTGTCCAGGGCAATCATAAGTGGTCTCGCTAGACAGGAATTTCGGGAAGTGCCCCTGTTCTGGCGCCTGAGCGTGATGTCGGGACTGATACTGGGCACCATGGCGTTTCTATCCGCAATACTCGGGGACGGCCCGCAGTTAGGGACTCTATTTGTTGTAGATGGTGCTTGGGATCTTACACTCAGTTCTTTCCTGTTGTACCGTGTTGGTCCGGGAGAAACCTACTTTAGTGGGCTATACGCGGTATTAGCGAGCGGAGGGTCGTGGTTCAATGCCGGGGCTGTGATGATTGTGGTATCTATGGTTGCTATAGTTGTTGCAGCTTTGAAGGTGGGTTCGGGGCACTTGTCACACAGCTTTCGAATCATACTGGCGTCTTTGATCAGCCTGTTCACCACCGCATGGCTATTGGTATACGGACTCTCTGCACTGCTGTGGGCTATCCACATGCTCAATTTCTGGGTACTATTCCTAGTAATATTGATATTACGTTGGCCATTTGTCAGTTTGAGTTGGCTGAAACCAAATAGCAGCGCGTCTCAGGGGGTAGCACGAAGACGGTGAGTAAGGAGGACTGAAAAATTGAGGAACTATTGGCTACTGAGAACGAAATGCTGGAATTAAATCATGGGTAACTCGATGAAGAAGGAGGAGATCTCTGTGAGGCAAACATCTTTAGGTCTTGTTATGGGACTGGTTTTATCCTTAACCGTGTGTTCCCTGGGCGTTGCGAGTAGCACCGAGGAGAAAAAGGATGATTCTGGCCATGGTCAAGGTCACGATCATAAAAGCCACAGCCATGACCACGACCAGTCGGATAGTTCGGAAACGAACTTGGATGTGAAAGATCTGGATATATCCCGAACACGCGGTTCAGAGTGGGGTCGATTTACTGCGACGATTTCTCCTGAGAAGGACCCGATACCAATCAATCAGATCCAGTCCTGGGTGCTTGACCTGAAGGATAAACATGATATGCCGGTTAAGCAGGCAGAGATCACTGTAGAAGGCGGCATGCCGGAGCATGGCCATGGTCTGCCCACCTCACCGAAGGTGACGGAGAATTTTGGCGATGGTAGATATCTGGTTGAAGGCATCAAGTTTCAGATGCCGGGTGTGTGGGAAGTGGTGTTTAACATCCACGCTGATGGCCATAAGGATGTGGTTGTTTTCTACCTTAAACTGTAGTGGAAAGTTTGACCAATGTGGCAATGGCTAAAGTGCGCAGTAGAACGCCCGGCCGCCAGTGATCTGGCAGGGTGCATTCGGACCATAGGCACAGCTATGATAGTTGGGGCCGGGGTGTGTCGATTGAGTGTTAGATGGGTTGCAGCGGCTCTGTTGACGTTCTTTGCTCTTCCGGGACTGGCGAGCGAATTGGCTTGGACGCCCGATGACGTCTCGCTGCTGCGTTCTCTATCACTAGATAGCCTGCCGAGTTTTCCTCTTAATTTGTCCAACAGGTTTGCGGGGGATGCTCAGGCCGCCGCATTCGGGCAGCAGTTATTCTTTGATCCACGCTTCAGTGCAAACGGCCAAGTATCCTGTGCATCTTGTCATAATCCGGAACTGTTGTTTACCGATGGTTTACCACTTGCCCGAAACGGTATCGGTGTGACTGATCGCCGGACCCCAACTATTATTGGTGCCGCTCTAAGTCCTTGGCTGTTCTGGGATGGAAGGAAAGATAGTCTGTGGTCTCAGGCGCTTGGCCCATGGGAGAGTCCCGTAGAGCACGGGGGCACTCGAACCCAGTATGTTCACATTGTGGACGAGTTCTATAGAGAAACCTATGAAAGAATATTTGGCCCTTTGCCTGTTGTTTCCGATCGTTTGCGTTTCCCTGATCAAGCGGGCCCCGTGGAGGAAAATCCCACTGCACTTGCTGCATGGCGGTCCATGGCTGTGGAAGATCAGAAAGTGATTACTCGGGCCTATGTCAATATGGGTAAGGCTGTAGCAGCTTATGAGCGCTTGATCGTGCCGGGGCGTTCTCGGTTTGATGACTATGTTCAGGCCGTTGTCGATCGAGATGAGAGTGCCATGCGGAGCATTCTCACTGTTGGGGAGATAGATGGTCTACGACTTTTTATCGATGAGCAAGGCGGGCGCTGTGTTCGTTGCCACAACGGTCCACTCTTTACCAACAATGATTTTCACAATACTGGAGTTCCTCCGGCAGCTGGCCTGTCCCCGGACAAAGGTCGGTCTAGCGGGGTAGAGAATGTTTTAAAGGACGAGTTTAATTGCTTGAGCGAATACAGTGATGCCAGTAGGCGAGATTGTGCAGACTTAAGATTCGTTAAAGCCTCTGGAGAGGAACTGGTCGGGGCCTTTCGAACTCCGACCTTGCGAAACGTTGTTGATACAGCACCTTTCATGCATGCCGGGCAAATGGATGCTCTTGATGAGGTTTTGACTCACTACAATACTGCACCACCGGCCGCAACGGGACACTCCGAGCTGGAGGCGCTTAACCTGAACCAGCGCCAACTGAAGAATATCATTGCATTTCTTGGTACTCTGCGTGCGCCACTGGCAGTCGACTCCTCTTTGGTGATGGCGCCTGCTTTACCTTAAAGTGATGTTTCCTAGCAGCAACGGTTAGATGGCAGGAGAAATCGATTGAGAGCAGTGCGAACTTTCACACTCTGCTTGATCACAATGTGTGTTGTACCTCAGTTTGCCTATGCGAAGCTAAACGTTTTTGCCTGCTCCCCAGAATGGGGTGCATTGGCGGCAGAGATAGGCGGGGACGAGGTAGATGTGTACGTTCCAAGAACGCCTCCAGATAATCCTTTTAAGGTGAGGGTCTCCTCGTCACTAGTCGCTGTTCTTAACGCTGCAGATCTCCTGGTTTGTACTGGTGTCGGTAGTGAGCAGAGGTGGCTACCAAAAACTCTGGAGAAAGTGAAGAACAACAATCTGGCATCAGGAAACCCCGGGTGGTTCTTAATCAAGGATGTTGTCAAGTTGGCCCGGATCAAGGATGGTCATACGCAGCATGCACATTGGAATCCGTTCGTTCAAGGAGATCCCAGGCGGGTTCGCTCCATTGCCGGACAACTTGCCGGGCGTATGATTCAATTAGACAAAGACAATGCAAAACTGTACAAGGAAAACGCCAAAAATTTTATCAAGAATGTGGGCAGACTAGCAGACGAACTAGAACAACAAGCTGTTAAATTGAGGGGACTGACGGTTGTAACCGTGCCAGGCTATTCGGATTATCTTTTTGACTGGCTAGGTATTAACGTCGTGACGATAAACAATATGGATCTGGACAAAGTCGACCTCATTTCCTACAGCGTTATTGGGCATTCGACCGATATACTTGCATTGGCTGAAAGACTAAGTCTTCCTTTGGTAGCTCTTCCCTTGACCATTAGTGGAGCAGGAGAAGTGGCGACCTATGAGCAGTTTTACCGTACCTCTGTCGGTAAGTTGCTCGATGCTGTTGGCCATTGATGACGGGATTTGATCTAGGTATCTTTGGGCCCGCTCTGGTCGTCGCCCTCATGACATTGGCTGTTGTGGTGCCCTTGGGTCGTGTAGTTGTGGAGAAGGGTGCTGTTTTTCCTTTGCTGGTGCTGGTGCAAGCGTCTGCGGCTGGTGTGACTGTTGGGTTATGGTTATTTGGGAGTCAGGTCGCGGGTTGGTTGCTCCAGTTGACTGGCATTGCCACTGCGCTGGGTTTCGCGATGGTGTTGTTATTTCTAGAGCGGTATTCTCAACCTGTCCAGCAAGTCCTGGTTGGCCTGGGTTTTTTGACTGGACTTTCGTTGCAGGCTCTGTCGCCCGTGCTGGGGTTAGGCAACGTTGCCTCCTTACAGGTGCTGGTTTTTGGGGAAATATTATGGGTGACTTCTGGCCAATTGGTGGCTATTTCACTTCTCTACGGTGTATTTATCGCTCTATGGTATTTTCGAAATCTTTACCGAGAACGTGTGCTTTGCTGCCTTTCGATTGCAGTCATTGCCGCAGTGTCCGTCCAGGTGATTGGTGTCGTGCTCACGTTCGCAACGTTCTTGGTGCCGGCGCTAGCCGCCAGAGAACCCATAAGAGGGAACCCTTTCCTGGTCGCATTTCACACAGGTATTCTGGGTTACGTACTTGGATTATTGGTTGTCTGGATTTTTTCGATTCCCGCAGGGATCTCGATTCTAATCGGCCTGGTCGTAAGCGCAGTTGTCTTTCGTTACCTTTATCGTTGTAGCGTCCGCCACTCAGATAGCAAGATCTCGGCCGAATCCCAGTAACTCAGCCCTTTCTTTCGATTCGTCACCACGAACCTTGCGGGGCAGGTAAAACCAATGTTTCGATTTCTGGTTAATGCGAGTCTTCGCAGTCGACTGATCATTCTGATGGTAGCCGTGGCATGTGTCGGCTACGGGTTGGTTGTTCAAAGGGAATTGCCAACAGACATTTTTCCAGACCTGAATAAGGGTCTGGTGACGATCATGACCGAAGCCTATGGTTTAGCGCCTGAAGAAGTCGAGAGTTTGATTACATATCCTATTGAATTGGTAATGGCCGGTGCGGATGGTATGACCCGTGTCCGTAGCACATCTACGACCGGTCTTTCAATAATTTATGTCGAGTTTGATTGGGACGTTGATGTTTATCGAGCACGACAGATCGTTACAGAAAGGCTCAATGTTGGGTCCGAACGGATGCCACCTGGATTTCAGCCTGTCCTGATGCCGGTCTCTTCTTATATGGGAGAGATTTTGCTAACCGCAATCACCGGCGAGGGGATAGATCCGATGAAAATCAGGGAAATTGCGGACTGGGTGGTCGCGCCGCGCCTGCGAGCCATCGCGGGGGTGAGCCGAGTAGTGCCAATCGGGGGCCTAGTGCGTGAGTACCATGTTATCCCTGACTTACTCAGGCTGGAACACTTTGGTATCACGTTACAGGACATCGAAGAAGCGGTCGCAAGCTTTGGAAGTAATACCGGTGGGGGCGTTGTAGATCAGTCAGCCCAAGAATTCTTGATCCGTAATTTAGGTCGAACAACCAGTCTTGAAGATCTGAGAAACGTAGCAATCGGGATTCGAGGTGGGCAGCCCGTGTTGCTCTATCAGGTAGCCAATATTTCGTTCGTTCCGAAACAGCGTAGAGGCGATGCGGGTTTTCAGGGATCACCCGCAGTGATTCTATCGGTACAGAAGCAGCCGGGAGCCGATACGATTTTACTGACCAAAGAAATTACAAGGGCTCTGAAGGAACTCAACCAGAATATGCCCCAAGGAGTTGAACTGGACCACCTTGTGTTTCGCCAGGCGGATTTTATTGAAGCATCGATCGCGAATGTCCAAAAGGTCTTGTTCGAGGCGATAGTCGCTGTGACGGTGATTCTTTTTCTTTTTCTGGCCAATACCCGCACAACAGTGATATCACTTATCGCCATACCAGTATCGATTCTGACTACTTTTGTTGTATTCAAATGGCTTGGTATGACAATAAATACGATGACTCTGGGTGGGTTGGCGATTGCAATAGGGGAATTGGTCGATGATGCTGTCGTAGATGTTGAAAATATCTATAGAAGATTGTCCGAGAATCGAAAGCTGGGTTCCCCAAGATCTATCGCGACGGTGGTCGCAGATGCATCGCAGGAGGTTCGTTCAGGGATCGTCTATTCAACAGCGATAATCGTGTTGGTATTCGTTCCAGTCTTTGCCGTACCGGGTCTTGAGGGTCGCCTGTTTATACCACTGGGTGTTGCCTACATTACCTCTATTCTGGCAAGCCTTATCGTGTCGATCACCTTAACGCCAGTCCTGTGTTCGTTTTTTCTTCCCAGTATGCGTCGCTTATCTGATCAGGAAACCTGGCTGGTGCGAAACCTGAAGCGTTTCAATGAGAATTTGCTGATAAAAGTATTTGAGAACCCTCGTCCATTCATTATTGGTATTACGATAGCGTTTCTCGCTGCTGTTGTGGTTCTCCCAAGCCTGCCACGGACTTTCCTTCCCGCTTTTCAGGAAGGTTCCCTGAATGTGGCGATTAGCTTGGAGCCAGGTATCTCGTTAGAAGAGTCAGCCAAAATTGGGCAAGTCGCCGAACACCTGATGCTGCAGATTCCGGAGGTCGTGAGCGTAGGGCGCCGAACCGGCAGATCAGAGCAGGACGAGCATGCGCTGGGCGTTCATGTCAACGAGTACGAGGTGAATATCCGGTTAGGAAATCGAAGGATGGAAGAAGTAAAGCGAGCAGTCCGACAGAAGTTGTCTGCTTTGCCAGGGGGCATTGGTGTGGGCCAGCCTATCTCGCATCGGCTAATTGATCATATTCTAACAGGTGCGCCGGCCCAGATCGTGATCAAGATTTTTGGTGAAGACCTGAGCACTCTGCGTAGATTGGCTAGTCAACTGGAAGGCAAGCTGCAGGGCGTGACTGGACTGGTCGATATAAACATCGAGAGGCAGTCGCTCATTCCACAAATACAGATCAACATCGATCCACGTAAGGCTGCCTTATATGGCGTTAAATCTGGCACACTAACAAGACAACTTGGTCACATGATCAATGGAAATGAAGTGTCCCAAATCATTGATGGTGAGCGCTATTTCGACGTTGTTGTTCGTATCGGTGATGTTCACAGAGATTCTCGTTCGCTTTCCAATACACTGATCGCTACCGAGTCAGGGCCAGTGCCGCTTTCGATGTTGGCCGAGGTCAAGGAATCCAGCGGTCCTAACCAGGTTGTTAAGGAAAACAGCCGCAGACGTATCATGGTCATGGCGAATGCTGATAAAGGAAACGATGCCAATATTCCATTCGAGATTCGGAAATTACTGGAGAGCTTCGTACTCCCGTCAGGCTATTACTTTCAGTTTGAAGGTCGATATGCTGAGCAGGATCGTTCTACGCACCGCCTTTTCTTGCTGGGAATGATTTCCCTGTTCCTGATATTTTCGGTTTTAGTAACCCGTTATCGTTCTACTTTAGTCGCACTGATTATAATGGCTAATGTTCCTTTGGCACTGATTGGTAGCGTGATTGCAATCAAGCTCTGTGGGCTTGAGATTTCTGTCGCGAGCACAGTTGGTTTTATCACCCTGACCGGTATCTGTACACGAAACGGAATTCTTAAGATCAGCCATTTTATTAACCTAGTGCTTAATGAAGAGGAACAGTTTGGACGAGATATGATACTGAGAGGTTGTCAGGAGCGACTTAAGCCCGTTCTTATGACAGCTTTATCTGCATGTTTCGGATTGATGCCTCTTCTGTTCGCCCGGCACTCGGCTGGAATGGAAATGCTCTATCCGGTTGCGGTGGTGATCATAGGCGGACTTTTGATTTCAACAATACTCGACGCTATATTGACGCCATTGCTGTTTCTCCGTTTCGGTGAAAAACCGTTACTACGATTGGTATCAAGGGCCCAGGATCAGAACAGAGGAGTCATCGAGGCATACTGACAGAAACCGTACTTAGGTTTCGATCGGATATCTTGGCCTGAGATTTTAGTGATAATAGAACGTTGGCCTGATTGGACTCCTGCGAATTCGCTCAATCCTTTGAAGATTACGTCGTATAATGCATAGGACTGAATTGCGGGTCGCAGTTTGTACCCGATTAGATGGAGTTGATAAGTCTCGGAGACCATGTCCTACCAGATCGTGCGGTATTTAAGTGTGACCGGATCATGATAGACGAACAGCCTGGATTATTTGGCACGCTGCCGACCACGAATTTAGATTCGAAAGGTGGTATTCTGGCAGTGGCAACGATCAAGGGCGGTGCAGGAAAATCGACTCTCGTTGCATGCCTGGCAACTTTTTGGCATCTACAGGGTCAGACCGTAGCGCTGATTGATGCAGACCCAAACCAGACGCTCAGCAGGTGGCATGGTAAGGGCGATGTGCTGTCTAACTTGACACTGCGTACGAATGTGGACGAGTACTCCATGGTTGGTCTTGTAAATGAACTTGCTCAGTGGCACGATTTTGTCCTGATCGATTGTGCAGGATTTGCCAGCCAGGCCATGATATTTGCCGTCGGCGTGTCAGACCTTGTGCTGATTCCGGTGATGACGGATGAGGCAAACATCTTCGAGGCGGTCCGGACCCAAAAATTGGTAGATAGCGCCTCCTCATTAACTGGAAGGCAGGTGATGACCCGGGCTGTACTAAACAGGGTTAAGCGAACACTCGTCGCGAGCCATGCAAGGACACAACTGGAGAGCCTTGGGGTTGAACCGTTGAAAACCTCCTTGTCAGACCGAGCTATATTTCAGGAAGCGTCGTTTCACGGTTCGTCTCCAATTGCGCTATTGCCGAGTAGTCCGGCAGCTACTGAAATCAAGAATATGGTATCGGAATTAGAATCCCTTCCATGGCGAAATCCGTCTGCGTCGCATGAGGCGCCGATGATTCCATGATACAACTGGTGATTAAACTGTAGGCGTATGCCAAGAAAGAAATTACCGGACGTCAAAGTCAGTGGGGTTGAAGCGGAGCCGCCACTGATATCGCACACTCGCGTCGATGAAAAAGCAACGACCCCAACCAACGATGCCGGCTCTCAGCAAATAACCGAGCGTGTTGCATCGGGAGGACCTAGCGACTACCACAACCAAGAGGTGTTGAAGACCCGAACCGAGGCGGATAATTCTCAGGATTCAACGGTGAGTGGCGATAAAAGAACTCAGGCCACAACTACACGAGAGAACGATGCTGAAGTTGTTGGTCAGCCATTTAATTGGTTCGGGGCATCGTCTGCAGTTGCGATTACTGTCGCCGGTATCGCCGCGTTGGTTTCGGTAGCTACACTTGTTTTCACCCTCTACTCTAGGGAAACGACCGACAATACACCGGAAACTCAGCAGCTCGAAACACCGAACCCAGGTCAGCTTATATCGGAATCAGCAGCTGTTGTTCACAACGTTTCGTTAAGTATTGTTATTATGGATCTGGGCCGAGTGCTGCTGACATCTCAGCCATATAGCAGTGAGATCCGGGCAGTACGCGCACTTGCAAGTGACGACGAAGACATTCTGACATTCGTAGAGTTTCTGGAACCATATTCGGTTAATGGTGTTCCAACAGAGAAAGAACTACTGGAGGCACTTCCAGCTCTGGAAGGAGAGATTCACAAGTTCTCGCCAGATGATGAATCTTGGTCGACCAAAGCATTGATATCGGTACGATCATTGGTTGATTCAGTACTGTCCGAAAACGGATCTAAACCTGATCGACTTAAAGCTATTATGTCTGTTACAGCAGATCAACTCAAAAAGGGTAGTCTGGAAGGTGCAATTTTGGCGTTGGCAGAACTGGATAACCCAGCTCAGGAAATGGCTGCCCGCTACGTCGAGAAAATCAAAGGGCGGCTCGCCCTTAACAGAGCATCGGTGGCTCTGACCGAACTGGCATTAAACCGACTGGCAACCCTGGAGCAGTAATTGCGGTTGCTGAGGGCTTCTCGAGCACTTGCTCATCACTGATCTTGAACCGGTTTGGCCAAGCAGTAGCGTTCAGAAAACGTCAGCTGTCACTGGAAACGTTTACTCAGTTCCTCTTCGGAGATAGCCGTCAGTTTAGTGCTGATTCGAAGTGCAACCTGGTGTTGTTTTGCACTTTTGATCCATGGCGAAAGATGCTCATTGTAAGGGGATCCGATTGTTGAAATCACAGCGATCGCCGACTTGATCTCTCCATTAAGCAGATGGATTTCTGTCTTATTCAGATGCTGTAGTGCTGACTCTTCGGTCGGCGAGCGAACAACTGGAAAACCGAATTTGTACTGAAAAACAGAAAGACCATCAAGTAAGGCTTTGCTCAGAAAAGTATCGGAATAGAAAAGATGATTGCGGTATGCCTGCAGGCTGGCGCGAAGCTCATATGTCGTTTCAATGCCGACATGGGCTATTGGCATCAATCGTTGCAGGTCCGCCTTCAGCGAGGGGGAATCCTTTGCTAACGCGTAAAGGTTTACCCATTCCGGTTCAAAGGGTCGTCCTTCGTGAATAACCTTTGCAAGTTGAGCGACTGCAACCCCAAACAACGGTGAACCCAGACTGCGATCTGTCCGCAGGTTTTGTTCCGTGATGTCAAGTCGGGTTAATGTTTGTTCAAGGCGTTTGTCCTGTTCACCAAGATGCAAAGAGTTGTTAGTCGCCGCTTTTATTGCTCGAGCAATGTCGACCTCGATCGATCGGACTGTTGACTCTTGGGATTCCACGCGTTGAAAAAGGCCTGCGACTTGTCGGTCTAGCGTCTCAACTCGGGGATCAAGTGGGGGAAGAAACTCCAAAATTCCCAGTACAGTGACAACCGCCATGAGCGCTCCTAACACACCGCCCGCGATTATCGGATATATGCTGGGACGAAGCAGCTCCTGCCATGATTGTTTGATGGAAGAATCCGCCTCGGTATCTTCCTCAGTTTTGGTGCTCACCCTGCTTGACTTATCACCTTGGAGGTTCTCAATGGTGCTGATAGATGGGGGATTGGACACTTTGTTTACTGGTGATGCTGGATCAGAAGTGGGTTGTGAGGTATCACCGGTTAGATCGGCTTGTTCAGTCGATTGAACCTCATCTGGCAGGCTGGATTCAAGATTGCGTATGTTCATTTTATCGGCTCGTCCTGGTGACCTATCGTAGAATTAACCGGGCATGATTAGATAGACTGATTGGCTAACGAATCTGATCAAGAATCGCAACGCCTTCAGTGACAACGCGGATATTCGGGCTGAGTTGGCTTGTCACCAGCACGTGCTGAGCATCAATCGGTAGTGTATTAACGTGGTGAGGGACAAAGCGCTCGGATGAGAGTCGCTCCCACATCTTTTGAGAACCATCAGTGCTTCGAACGATACTACTCCTTGGAATCTTGATGCCTTGAACATCCTTGCCGCGATCCTGGACAATAACCGTGACTGGGTCATTTACCGCCAGATTAGATGTTGTGCCGATGATCTCAAATTGTAAAGGAATAGCTCGATTGCTTAGCAATAGTCCGCCGCCAAGGTATCTAAGTGATATTGCTTGGCCGTGCACAGTTATAGCAGAGGCGCTTTCGATCCTGTCTTTAAGGCCGGGTTCGAATCCTGCCGCCTCTACCCATAGCATCGTAGGGTCAACAATCTTAAAGATGTTGGAACCGTTCTCCACGTATTGCCCCACCGAAGCACTGATATCAGAGATGACCCCATCTGCTTTGGCGCGTAACTCGTAGGATTTAGTCAGTGAGTCCTTGAGTACGGAAACCCGGCGAATGAGGCCTTCGATTTCTGTACGAATTTCCTCAATCTTGTTTATTCGATAGCGAACGTAGACGACTTCCCTGAGCATAGCCATCTGTTTTCGCGCAAGATCGATGTGGCTGGTCAGCTCTTCTATGCGCTCAAGGACCTGTGCTTCGTCAAGATGGTTGTTGATCGGGTGGAGTCGAGCCAGTAGCTGTCCTTTTTGCACGCGTTGACCAACGAACGGGAACTGCCCGTCAACAGACTCGACAGTGCCTGTATAACTGGCTTGGAGCAACATACTGCTGGCTGGATTGGAAATGATGTGGCCCGGCAATTCGGAAGTGACTGGAACACTGACCTGCTCAGCCAGGATGGTGCGCAACTGGAACGTTCTTTGAGTAGCTACTGACAGAAATATTGTGCCGTCGTCCCCGAGGCGGGGTTTCTCATTGACAAGCTGGAGCATCGATCTAGTCAGATGGTGGCCGTTCTCGGTCAGTGCATTATCTTGTCCACCAAGCAGTTTGGTGTTCTTCAGATCAGCCGTGTCGTTGGCAGAGGCTTCGCTATTCGTGCCTGCCAGTGCTGAACTCAGTTCAACCGCCTTCGGTTTCGGTTGAATCGGGTTGACCAATCGATTACGAGCAGTGTTGCCTTCAGAGTTAGTCGAAAGTAAATGTGTATCTGGAGACACCCGTGTCAGTGCTGCCAGCAGGACAGGGGCATCGTCGCTGGAGATGGGCGCAGTGGAGCTTAAATAGGGGTCAGTCTCTGGAGTGGGGTTGTCTCTGAGACTTGCACCGTAACCACCATCCTCGGCTGGCTCAACGATGTACATAGCCATACTTTCACCGGCGAATTCGGGTATCACCTGAATCGCCGCGGTAGCCAGTACTAGACCTATAACAGTGAGGAAGGTCAGCATAAAGTCTTGAATACCTCTTCGGGAATTATTTGCAGTCTTGGAAGGACGGGGCTTTGAGTATTCTTGATTTTCAAGGACAATGTTAGGCTGGCATATATCAGAGGAACACTAGTGTTCTGCTCTTAGGGATAATAGCAAAGTTCCTATAACAAATTGAATATTGGCCTATTTCACCCCAGCCTGCAAGAATACCATACGAGACACATGAGTGTGGTGGTGTGGACCGTTGTTACGCAAGCGTTTTCCTAACCTGGCTGGTCTATGCTGGTCGACTGCTTGGACGGGATCTAACAGACCTCGTTGTAGCGCGAGTCAGTTGGTGCAGACTACAACACCAGGGTGACAATCAGGCCTACTCCCAGCATTACGAAAGATATGATCGTCACTATCGCAACCTCAGTGCCAGTGGCGGTTTTGCCGTCAGCACCGGCGTGACTATCGTGTGTATCTCCCATGGTTTGAGGATCAATAGTGCCATGGTCTCTTGAGTCATGTGCGACTGGCGGTGACCCATTTGGCCTGACCGTCATCATCCCATGCTTTAGATTGCGCGATACGAGCCACCAATTTATCGGATAGGCCAAGATGAACCCGAGCAGCAGTGCCATCGACATGGTAAACCAGAACCTTGCTGCCAAGGGGTTATGAGCGCCTGGAATACTAGCCATTAGGAAACTCATCAATGGGACCATCCCGGCCATTAGGGCATTCATAGAAACCAGCTCCGGGAGGAAGGTATTGCTCAAGGCTCGCCGATAGGATCCACCCTGTGAATCACGCATGAAAAGTGCCTGGAATATAAGCCAGCCGAAACCGAATCCCAGGACATATTCAAGCGTGATGTGTAATCCGGAACTCAGATGGAGATATGCTCCAATCACAGCTCCAGCTAGGATGCCGACCCCATCCCCCGAGACACAATGCATGGTGGAGCCTAGAACCTGCCGCCACAGTACCGCGACATAACGTTCGTGGAGACCCTTCAACGGTTCGCGGCAACCGATAACGTAAAGTAACAGTCCAACCGGTCCGGTATAGGCAACGAGCAGAATGAAGCCCCACTTCAAAACAGGTGATTCGGGTGTGTTGCGGATGTCCACGGCAACAAACAACAATGAGGCAAATGTCAAGATAAACCAGACAAGAATAACGCCATCAATCACGCCGAACTCCAGGCCAGGAAATCACTATCTATGCAATTTTGTTAGATAATTCTAACAGAACTACTTTACTCTGAACTCTCGCAAATCTCTGACGATTCGATGCCACAGAACGAGTGACATCATGAGTTATTTTATTCTTGTAAAGCCGGTCTATATTATTCAAACTGTTTTCACAGTGCTCGACAGTAACTATTGGGTGAGTTGTGGTGATCGCAGAAGTGCTCGGCAATTAACGTGGTTTGAAGCACCTGTTATTGGGGGTGGTCGCCGTAAGAATCAAGGCATCATCGCGGGGTTACAAATCAATATTTTGAGGTTTCGTTATGAATAGATTTATGAATAGTAAATGGGTAAAACTAATATTTTCCTTTGCGATTATTGGTTCTGCTGTACCCACAGTCTTGATGGATTTCACTGATGGGCATCAGGGTGTCTGGACACATTATGGATTACTGTTAGTTGGATTTCTTTACTTTGTTGAATCTATTTTGTGGATAATAAGTGTATGGAATGAAGAGGTGCAGAGCCCGAGGTGACTGTTGGGAAGTTCGGACTGTTGACCTGATCATTTTCGTTGATAGGTACGCAGGCAGTTTAGGCCTACAAAAGAAAAAGAGGCCTAATGATTCGGATAAGCTTGAACAAAACCCATTTGCCTGCGACCAGATTCCTAGTATCCCGTTGGACTACTTCTTAAGTTTTGTCTAGAAAACACCAGAATGCTTGGTGCATTTCGCACGGACGCTGAGGTGGATAGTGGGTGCTTATTCTCAATACACGCTCAATAGAAAAGCAGGCGAGTTGAATGAGTTTTAAAAAAAAATCGACTGGAAGTCATGGTAAGCTTTGCCCTAGAATAACCATATAAAATATATGGAAGGAGTAGACTACCAATGAGTGAATTTTTGGAAAAAGATGGGTTTCTAGATTTAGGTGCATCCATGGGTGCCGATGTGGCACTCGTCTCGATGATAGCACTGGCAATTCTGTTCACCATTGGTGTTGTGATGGCCGTGAAGCAACACTATGAAGTTCATCGCTGGATTCAGACCACAGCCGTGACGCTTAGCACCGTTGTAATGTTGTGGATCATGTTGGCGCCGTTTCAGGAAGACGTGGTGCCTGGTATTCCCGGAGAGCTCAATAATTCTTACTTTGTTTTGTTGACTGCCCACGCACTCTTAGGGGTGCTGGCTGTGCTGTTAGGGGTATTCATCGCTCTGCGGGGCAACAAGTTGGTGCCCAAAGCCTTGCAATTTGAAAATTACAAGCCGGTTATGCGGATTTCCTACACTCTTTATATGCTGACGACGTTACTGGGCATATGGGTGTATGTCATCATGCCGGACCGAGTGGCTACGGGATAGCTGGGGTACAAATAACCAGATAATTGCCTCGCAACGGCGGGTTTGGGAGTAACGATGCTGTTAAGCATTTAACTGTAATTCTGCTGTAAACCGTTGCTAACCAAAAGATTCTCCCTGGAACAGTTCGTGGACCATTCCCGAATCGCTTGAACTGATGGACTATACGGTCATTGTCATTCTGGCAGGAGCGATACTGCTCTATGGCCTCGTGTCGAATCGGCTCGATGAAACCAGCGTTACCGCCCCTATGGTGCTCACGGGGTTCGGCGTAGTAGTGGCAATAGTCGTTCCAAATCCATTTGGCACTGAAGCTGGTAATGAGTTTGTTGAGTTGTTGGCAGAGGTCACTCTGATTTTGGTTTTGTTCTCAGATGCTGCGAGAATCGATCTTAGGCAGTTGAAACGCGATCACAATCTCCCGCAGCGCATGCTAGTGGTTGGGATGCCGCTCAGTATTGTACTCGGCGCTATCATTGCACTGGTTGTGTTCAACCAGATCACTTTCTGGGAAGCGGCGTTACTGGCCGCGGTGCTTGCACCCACAGATGCAGCTCTAGGCCAGGCTGTGGTGTCAAGTCCTCTGGTGCCGGTACGGATCCGCCAGGCATTGAACGTAGAAAGTGGGTTGAATGACGGTATCGCGTTACCTTTCGTGATGATCCTAACCTGTCTAGCTAGTGCAGAGCACGATCCCGGTGCTGCGGGATACTGGCTCAAGTTCGGGTTATTGCAAGTCACCATGGGGCCTCTCGCCGGTTTAGTGGTGGCTTATGTTGGTGCAAAGGCCATTGGTTTGGCTATCGAAAAGAACTGGATTACTGAACCATTCCAGGGATTAGCCGCACTAAGTATCGCGTTCCTGGCCTTTGGCTGTGCCGAGCTTATGCACGGTAATGGTTTTATTGCCGCATTTGTCGCGGGCCTGGTTTTTGGCAACAAACTGACGCAGCCATGCAAGTTTCTCTATGAGTTTGCGGAAACCGAAGGACAGTTGCTCACATTGCTGACTTTCAGCATTTTCGGCGCGGTCATGATTCCCATGCTCGGAGACGAATTCCAGTGGACGTTTGTGCTATATGCACTGATAAGTCTGACGCTGGTCCGAATGGTACCCGTGGCGCTTTCGCTAGCAGGTAGCGGCGTAAGATTTCCCACGGTCTCCTTTCTGGGCTGGTTCGGCCCACGCGGACTGGCATCGATTCTGTTTGCATTACTGATCATTAGGCAGGCTAAAGTAGAGAATCAGGAACTGATTTTGCTGATCACAATTACCAAAGTGAGCCTTAGCATAC